>NZ_JBSVWS010000008.1:0-81849 GCF_054071155.1 Pseudomonas sp. SDO5532_S415
GGGCCAGTGCATCCGCCAGATTTCCTGCGCCTCAAATGCCGCCTTCGCGAGCAGGCTCGCTCCCACAGGGGTATGTGGGCATCTATTGATCCGCGGTCTGCATCCCCGCCCGGGTCGCCTTGCCCAGGGTATGGGAGAAGAAGCGCCCGGCTTCGGAAATCAGATTGCGATGAATATCTTCACGGTCGACGCCATCGGCATCGGTGCACAGTGCCGGCATGATCACGATCTGTTCGTCGTTGCACGGCGCCATGAACACGAAGTGCCCTGCCCCGGCCAGTAATTTGAAGTCTGGCGCGACTGGCAGTTTGCGCGCCAGTGCGGCGGCGTTTTTGTCGAAGGGCACCAGTTTGTCGCCGTCACCGCTGTACAGCAGTACCGGCACATGCACGTCGGCCAGGGTATGACGACCGAACTTGAGGCTCAGCGGCGCCATCAGCAACAACGCACGGACGCGCGGGTCAGCCACCGGTTGCAAGTCATCACGGTCGACGATCAGCTCGCCCTGGGTATTACAGGCATCGCGGTCGTCCGGACGTTCCTGACAGTAACGGCGCAGGCGATCCAGGTCCGGTGTCGCGCCAGACAGTATCAACGCTGTCTCTCCACCCGCCGAATAACCGATGACGCCAACCTGATCGGCATTGACGAACGGCGCCAGCATGCGGTCGCCCAGCGTTGCAGTGATGGCTTCGGAAATCTGGATCGGCCGGCCGTAGAGGTTGCTCATGGTGCCGAGCCGACTATGGTCTTTAGAGTTGTCCCCCGGATGAATCACCGCCACCACCACGAACCCCTTGCGTGCCAGCGACGTGGCCAGGTCATGCAGGGCCAGCGGGGTTCCGGTGTTGCCGTGGGACAGCATCAGCAGGGGAAAACGGCCCATGGCGACTTTGGTGTCTTCGCCGGCCTCGACCGTGTACCCCTCAAGCTTGCTGGCGTGCTCTTTTTCGCTGGACGGATAGAACGCGATGGCGCGCATCGGTTGCAGATCAAGGGGATCGAGGAAACTCATCTCGTGGTAGCCGACGCTCCAGTGGGGATGCGGCGCAGGGGCGGCGTGCACTGACTTCAGGCTGCTGAACAGACACATCAGTAATGTTGCACAAAGACGCATCATGGGATGCCCCACCCTGTACCGAACCGGAGACGTTCACCCTCGACTGCATAACCCGGGCCATACCCTTGAAATCATGCAACAGCTAGAAACAAAAAACTCCACACCTGACCCTTGCGTGATCAGAATACAGAGTTTTTTGGGGATTGCCTGCGTCGTTCGACGTCTTTACGCAAGCCTTACGCGGCAGCGAACAGTTGCTCGCTGATTTGCGTGTGGGCGTCGCTCATGGCTTTGATACGCACTTCGTCACCGTATGCCAGGCCGTGGGCGCGGACGAATTCGATATCGGTGATGCCGAGGAAACCGAACATCACTTTCAAGTACTCTTCGTGGGCAACGCCGGTCGCCTGGCCCGCATGCAGACCACCGGAAGTCGAAACGATCACCACTTTCTTGCCACCGCACAGGCCTTCAGGACCGGCTTCGGTATAGCGGAAAGTCTGGCCGGCAACGGCGATGCGGTCGATCCAGGCCTTCAGCTGAGTCGGGATGGTGAAGTTGTACATCGGTGCTGCAATCACCACGGCATCGGCGGCAAGGAATTCGGCCAGGGTCGAGGCGCTCAGCTCGGCTTCGTGCTGTTGTGCGGCGTCGCGCAGTTCAGCGGTCGTACCGGCTGCCACCAGGGTGGTCGAGGAGAAATGGCTGATGGCATCGGCGGCCAGGTCGCGGTAGGTCACCACGGCCGTTGGCTCGGCGGTTTGCCAGGCTTTCACAACTTCGCTGCTCAGCTGACGGGAAGCCGAGTTGTCACCAAGAATGCTCGAATCGATATGCAGCAGTTTCATGTGGGATCTCCAGGTGAGGATCGCCGCCAGGGCGATCTGATGGAGACAATCCTACAGACGAAACCAATAGTTGATTAGGCTGCATAAATGCGAAAGTTTGTCCTGCCGATAGAACAATCGAGGTTCACCTGCAATACCGTCAAGGCCCAAGAGGTTAGCTGATCGGTCACCTCTCCCCGCTGACTATTGAGCATCAAATCCCAGCGCAGCCACCCGTGCATCCGACCAAAATCCCTGATTGCCGTCGCGGTATGTTGATCCGGACATTGGCAGAAATAGTTGTACAAAAAAATTGACTTGTACAGTGCGCACCCTATCCTTTAAAAGCTGTACAAGAGTTATCAAATTGTACAAGTAAAGAGAAGGGGGGAGAGCTCCATGGTCGATCGCGCGCACACCGGAAAGACCAGGATCAGCGCCCCTTGCATGCGAACTGATCCATCCCGCCTGGCGAGTGATCCGCGACCCGCCTCTGTTGTCGCCGCGCCCCCCTTACGGTCCTTGAATTTGCCCGAGGCCCGACGGGCAATGGAGACGCAACGTGTCTGACTTCCTGCGATGTTTCGCCCAAGACTTCGGAGCGCTGAACGCCGGTAATCTGCACACGCTCAAGGCGCTGTACAGCCACGATGTGCGCTTCAGTGATCCGCTCCATGAGATCCAAGGCCTGACAGCGTTACACGACTACTTCACAGAGCTGTATGCCAACGTCAGCGAACTTGGCTTCACGTTTCACGGCCATGACCAGATGCAGGAAGGTGCCGGCTATTTGCGCTGGACCCTGCATTACCGTCATCCCCGTTTACGCCGTGGCCAACTTATAGAGGTTGTTGGCTGTTCTTATCTGCTATGGCACGAGAAGGTGTATCAGCATCGCGACTATTTCGATGCAGGCGCCCTGCTCTACGAGCATCTGCCGTTAATGGGGACCGCCATTGGCTGGCTGAAAGGGAGGTTGGCATGAAACGCATCTGGCTCACTGGAGCCAGCAGCGGCATTGGCGCCGCCCTGGCGGATATTTTACTGACCCAAGGTCATTTCCTGGCCGTCAGTGCCCGCCATGTAAAGGCCTTGGAAAGCTTGCACAGGAACTACCCGCAACAAGTACTGCTTCTGCCAGGTGACCTGACTGAGCCTGACGTGGTTCAGGCCATGGGGCAGCGAATCGGGCAAGTCTGGGGTCATCTGGATCAGGTCATCCTCAACGCGGGCACCTGCGAGTATTTGGATGCAGGCGTCTTTGAAGCCAACATGATTGAACGCGTGATGCGGGCCAATTTGTTTTCCGCTGCTTACTGCGTGGAAGCTGCTCTACCGCTGTTGCGCAAGGCTCAGCGGCCTCATCTAGTGGCAGTGTGCAGTTCGGTGACCTACCTGCCGTTACCGCGCGCCGAAGCTTATGGCGCCTCCAAGGCGGCAATGCGTTACCTGTTTCAATCGTTACGCATCGACCTGGTACACGAGGGTATCGACGTCACGCTCGTCAGCCCGGGCTTCGTCGATACGCCACTCACACAACAGAACGATTTCCCGATGCCGATGCGTTGGCCGGTCGGTAAAGCCGCCGCCTACATCACCACCCGGTTGGAAAAACGGCCATTGGAAATCGCCTTTCCCGGTTCATTCATTGCTGCTCTTCGCGCATTGGCCATATTGCCTCAGCGCCTGCAACTGGCATTGGGCAAATGCATGGTGCGTCCGGTTAAAGAAGAATCTTCATGAGAACAGCCATCATCGGCAGCGGTATTTCCGGCCTGACCTGCGCCTACCTGCTCCACCGCCAGCAAGACGTCACTGTATTCGAGGCCAGTGACTGGATCGGTGGTCATAGCCATACGGTTGACGTCGAAATAGAGGGCGAACGCTATGCCATCGATACTGGCTTTATCGTCTTCAACGACTGGACCTATCCCAACTTCATCCGTCTGCTGGATCAACTCGGCGTAGCCTCGCAACCCACCGAGATGAGCTTTTCGGTTCAGGATCCGCGTACCGGCATTGAATACAATGGCAGCAACCTCAACCAGGTGTTCGCCCAGCGGCGCAATCTGCTTTCACCTGGATTCTGGGGCATGTTGCGTGAAATTTTGCGCTTCAACAGCCAAGCCCTGCGTGACCTGGACGAACAGCGCATAACTGCCGAGACCACGCTGGGTGCCTATCTACGGGAAAACCGCTACGGCCAACGTTTTATCGAACACTACATAGTCCCTATGGGGTCGGCTATCTGGTCGATGTCAGTAGGCGAGATGCAGCGCTTTCCGCTCCAGTTTTTCGTACGTTTCTGCAAAAATCACGGGCTCCTGTCCGTCACCAATCGGCCACAATGGCGTGTGGTCAGCGGCGGTTCGCGCAGCTACGTATCCGCCTTGAGTGCCGGCTTTGTCGAACGTATCCGCCTCAACTGCCCGGTGTATCGGGTGGAGCGTGACTTAGGTGGGGTCACCCTGCACTGTGCGACAGGAAGCAAGCGCTTTGACAACGTAGTGTTCGCCTGCCACAGCGACCAGGCATTACGCCTGTTGGTCGCTCCCAGCCAAGCCGAACGGGAGATACTCGGCGCACTGCACTACGCCGAAAACGATGTGGTGCTGCACAGCGATACCCGTCTGTTGCCGAACCGTCGCCGAGCATGGGCGAGCTGGAATTACCGCCTCGGTGACTCAGCCCAGCATCTGGCCGCGGTCACCTACAACATGAATATCCTGCAAGGGCTGCAGAGCAACACCACCTTCTGCGTCAGCCTGAACCAGACCGCGGCCATTGACCCGAGCAAAATCCTCGACCGTTTCCGCTACGCCCACCCGCAATACAGCCAGGCAGGAATGGTTGCTCAGGCACGATGGCAAGAATTACAAGGCGCCCAGAACAGCTATTACTGCGGCGCCTACTGGGCCAACGGTTTCCACGAGGACGGCGTGGTCAGTGCCTTGCGAGTGGCAGCCGCGTTCGGAGAACGACTGTGAACAGCGCCCTGTACCGCGGCTGGGTCAACCACCGCCGGCTGCTGCCGCGCGCCCATGGGTTTCGCTACCGCATGGGTATGCTCTACCTGGATCTGGCGGAACAACAACAGGTGCTGGCCTTGTCCTGGCTGGCCGGACATTCGCGCTGGGCTGCCTTTGCCTTCCGCGAAACTGACTACCTGCCGCAGTCAACGCGTCAAGGCATGTCCCTGATCGATGCCGTGCGCCAGCGTGTGGAACAGGCCCTCGGGCACGCGCCGCAGGGAAGAATCTGTCTGCTCACCCAGCCGCGCAGCTGGGGGCTGTCTTTCAATCCGATCAGCTTGTTTTATTGCTTTGAATCGGACGGCAGTCTGGCCGCCATTCTCTGCGAAGTCAGTAATACCCCTTGGCGAGAGCGTTACCACTATGTGCTGCCGACCAACGCCACCGGTGACTCACGCCACAGGGTCGCCAAGAGCTTTCACGTCTCGCCCTTCCTGCCTCGAGACCTGGAGTACCGCATGCGGTTTTCAGCTCCCGGCCAGGCGCTGCACGTGACCATGCAGGATTGGCAAGGTGAGCAAAAAGTATTTGAGGCGGGCCTGGGTCTGGAGCGTGTCGAACTGACGCGCCAAAGCCTGCATCGCCACCTTCTGGACTTTCCCTGGATGACCGGCAAGACCCTGCTCGGCATTTACTCGCAAGCCCTGCGTCTGCTGCTCAAGCGTCTGCCACTGTTTTCCCATAAAGCTGCCGTCGGTGAATATCGCACCGCGAATCTGGAGTCTCGCCATGACGAATCCTAGCTTGACCCCAATGACCTTTGGCTCTGCTGCCAACGGGATGGGCGCGCGCGTATTGAAGAAAGGCGTCTTGCGTCAGCTGGCGCACCTGCGCAACGGTCATTTGGTAATCATCGTCGACGGTGAGCCACTGAGTTTTGGCCAGCCTGGTGCGACGCCACATGGCGAAATCGAAGTGCACAATGCGGCGCTTTGGCCAATGGTGGCGGTCAATGGCTCAATTGGCGCCGGCGAGGCTTACATCCACGGATACTGGAGCAGTCCCGATCTGACCGCCGTGATCCGCGTGTTCGTTGCCAACCTCGAAGTGCTGGATGGAATGGAGCGCGGCCTGGCTCGTATAAGCCGTCCTTTGGTAAAAGCGCTGCATTGGCTCAACCGCAACACCCGCCAAGGCTCGCAACGCAACATTTGTGCGCATTACGATCTGGGCAACGCGCTGTTCGAACAACTGCTGGACCCCAGCATGATGTACTCCGCCGCCATGTTCCGCTCAAACAACGATAGCCTCCAACAAGCTCAAATGTACAAGCTGGAGCGCATCTGCCAAAAGCTCGATCTCAAACCCAGTGACCACCTGCTGGAGATCGGCACCGGTTGGGGCAGCATGGCCATTTATGCGGCCACCCGATACGGCTGCAAGGTCACGACCACCACGCTGTCGCGTGAGCAGTTCGCCTACACCCAGCGCCGGATCGAAGAGCAGTGCCTGCAAGGCCGGGTTACCCTGCTGTTGCAGGACTATCGTGACCTGGCGGGCAAATACGACAAGCTGGTGTCGATCGAGATGATCGAGGCCGTCGGCCACCGCTTTCTGCCCACTTACTTCAAACAGTGTGCCCACCTGCTCAAGGAACACGGGCTTATGCTATTGCAAGCCATCACCATTCGAGACCAGCGCTACGAGCAGACGAAAAAAACAGTCGACTTCATCCAGCGCTATATCTTCCCGGGCGGTGCCTTGCCTTCGGTGAGCTCCATGCTGCACACCATCAGTCGCGACACCGACCTGAACCTTCATCACATGGAGGACTTCGGCCTTCATTACGCCCGTACCCTTCGCCTGTGGCATGACAATCTGCGACGCAGCCGGCACAACCTGGAAGCGTTGGGTTACGACCAGACGTTTTACCGCCTGTGGGAGTTTTACCTGTGCTACTGCGAGGGCGGCTTTCTGGAACGAAGCATCGGCACCGCGCACCTTTTACTCGCCAAACCCGGAGCACGGCCGCAGCCCTTCGGTCTGGAGGCGTGAACGTGCGAGGCCGGTCGTTGCTCAACGCAGGGCTTTTCCAGCTCGGCTGGTTCGCCTGCGTTTTGGGTGCGCAACGGCCGTGGCTATTGCTGATTGCAATAACTTGTCTGGCGATACACCTGCTTTGGATTTCAAAGACCCCCAATGAGTGGCGCTTGCTGTTATGGGTGGCCGCCTGCGGTTGGATTCTGGACAGCGCTCTACTGCACCTCGGGGTATTTCAGTTTCCCGGTGCCACGCTTGTTTTACCCCTTTGGCTGGCAATACTTTGGCTTCTCTTCGCCAGTACTTTGCGTCACAGCCTGAGCTGGACAAAGCGCCCCTGGTGGATGGGCAGCCTACTGGGGGCGTTTGGCGGGCCTCTCTCTTACTGGGGCGGCGCCAGGTTAGCGGACGTGGGCCTGCCGCTGGGTGTTTGGCCCAGTGTCCTGATACTCGCATTGATATGGGCTCTATTGATGCCGGCATTGCACCGGATAGCCCTGGAGTCTGCGCGTTGACTCAAGACTGCTTGCGCAAGAATAAGGTGATCTGGCCAACTTCCACTTCGAATTTGGTCATGAACGAGCGATTGATTATGGTGTTCTTGTCCATCAAGTACATCCAGTCGTCTAAATGAACCTCATACTCCTTGCCATCCACCGGCAACCTCAGCACATAGCGCCAGCGCAATGTATTCCCTGCAACCTCGCCATGCGCTTCGCCCACCACGTCGCCAGCGGTTCCACGCCATTGGCCAGGTCCGGCCGGGGTCAGCGTCCACACCCGTTTTTGCTGAGTACCGTCGCTGTATGTAAATGACTCGTCGAGGATCAACTGGTTACCGGCGGAATGGCCATTGATCTCTACGTGGAAGCGTTTGGTGACCTCACCTGAGCGCTTTTGAAACATGCCCCAGGCTTCGACCCGCCCCTCGAAGAATTCGCGCAAATCAAGCTTGGGCATTTCCTGGCTGTAGGTCTGCACATCCACCCGGCTGCAACTTGCAAGGCTGATGCACAACGCCAAGATCCATATCCTCAACATGTGCATTTCCTCTACGGTTTCAGGGTTTTGCGGCGCCCAGCAATTGGGCGCGCAACTGCGGGTTGCGGGTTCGGGGATCAAGCCAGATGGCAAAAAAAGCTTTGGCGAACGCGTCATCCCGCACCACATGCCGTAGATTCTCGCCGACGTAAAAACGTGCGCCCTCAGCAGGCAAATAGACGCCTGTGATGCGATCACCGGCGCGCACATCGACAAACGCCTGCCGCATCTCCTGCTCCCAACGGGCCATCAACTCCGAATTCGGAGGCGTGGGCGACAGGCGTCTGATCTCCTTGATGCTGGCCTCGACCAGATCCTCGCGACTGATATCGCGGCGGTAGGTCAGCTCCAGCGCAAAAGGCCTATTCACACCGGTCGGATCGCCGGCAATCAGGCGTGGGCTCCAGAATTGCGCGTTGTAGATGGAGAAACCGAATACGCGCAGCTCCCCGCTACCCACCCGACGAGCATCGGGTAAAGCCTCGCGCCAATCAGCAAACAGGTCTGCGCTCAGGAGCATCGGAACGAGACAGATAAGGTGGCGGAATAAGCGGTCCTTCTGCGGGGTCATGCAAAGGCCTCGATAAGACTCAAGAGACGCCCTTAAAAGCTATACCAAATTATTATTTTGTACAGCTTTTATCTCGAGACTGGCCCCGCTGA
The DNA here is from genome assembly GCF_054071155.1 of Pseudomonas sp. SDO5532_S415. Lineage (NCBI taxonomy): Bacteria > Pseudomonadati > Pseudomonadota > Gammaproteobacteria > Pseudomonadales > Pseudomonadaceae > Pseudomonas > Pseudomonas sp. SDO5532_S415. The sequence continues at coordinate 8,604 of NZ_JBSVWS010000008.1, forward strand.
AAAACGCGCACACCAGAACCTCAGAACTGAAGGGACCATTGCCCCCTCATCCTCTCACTATTTTTTTGAGGAGCTGCATCCCGTTCGTTCTCAAGCGGGTAGTACAGATGAGTAGCCATCGCTGCTCAGCCTTTCACTCGCCGTCACCTGTGTCCTGATCAAGGTACGGTTCAGGGCGCTGCGGATGTCTTCGCAGGGCTCTCCTGGCGGCTTTGGCAAAGTCATCCACATTTGCACCTACCGCATGGCCGGATGCGCCTTCCCGGCTTTCTCGCAAGCGACCCTGTCCGCTTCGGCGTTGGCGCCAAAATCCACAGCCAACTTATCGATCAGACCGCGGACCGAAGGCAACAACCCCCTGCGAGACGGGAAGACTGCATGGATAAGTCCACTACGAAGTACGAACTCAGGCAGTACTTCCACCAAGAGCCCATCATGTATGGCATGGCGAACCATGATCTCAGGCATTTGCACGACCCCTACCCCCTGTATGGCGGCGCGGTGCAGTGCATCAAGGTCCGAAGTAACAAATCTTGGCGCGTGGACGGCCTCGATCAGTTGATCTTTTGCGCCTAAAAAAGTCCACCTGTGCTCACGGTTGGGTGGGCCAAGATCCATGCTCGGCAAACGTGCCAAATCCTTGGGTGTTTGCAGTGTCAGCCCTTCAATCAACGATGGCCGCGCGACCAGCTTCTGATGGCTGTCACCCAACACTCTCATCACCAGGTTGTCGTCCTCCAGTGGCGGAAAACGCACTCTCAGCGCGATGTCATACCCCTCACCCAGCACATCAACGCGACGATTTGTACTATCGATATGCACCTGAACTTTAGGGTGCAGTACCATGAATTCCGCGATGATGTCACTGACCCCCATGGCACCCAAAGCCGGTGGGCAACTGATACGCACGATTCCCTGAGGTTCGGAGCGCGAATGCTCGACCACTTGTTCGGCTGCATCGGCTTCAACAAGCATCGCCACGCAATGGCGATAGTAATCCTGACCGATTTCTGTGACCGTGAACTTGCGGGTTGATCGCTGGATCAGGCGGACACCGAGCCGCTCTTCAAGCGAGGCAATGCGCCTGCTCAGTTTCGATTTCGGTATGTCGAGTTTTTTACTCGCACTTGTGAAACCGTTGTGGTCGACGACCTGAACAAAAAAGTACAAATCATTGAAATCGTACACGGAGCAATTTACTCGCAGTCTGAATACAGGGCGGAGTATCGCAGGTGATAGAACGTGTTTCACATACCCCGCCGGGAGAAACCGCTCTAAGGGAGTGCGGAGGCTGCAGTAGGCCCTCTACCGGACTTGACGCACGATAGCGTGAGCATGATCGCTGGTGACTCTCCGCCCGCAATACATGCCCGGCTCAACCCTTTGATCGATACATTCAATGCCCATGGAGACTGTTTGTCATGAAGGCTGCACGCATGAGTGATGCGCAGGTCGCGGCCTTTTGCCTGGCCTTGCCCGGTGCTCGAGAGGATTACAAATGGGGTGGCGTGCGGGTGTTTTCCGTGGCCGGCAACAAGATGTTCGCCTTGCAGAACCTGCGTGGCGAATCCCTGGCGTTCAAGGTTGACAAGGATCTGTTTCTGGGTCACTGCGACCGTCCCGGCATTCATCCGGCGCCTTATCTGGCGCGGGCCCAGTGGATCATCATGGCGACACCCTACCCGCTTGGCGCCGAAGAGTTGCAGGGCTTGTTGCGACGATCCCATCAACTGGTGGTCGGCAAGTTGCCCAAGCGCACGCAGGTGGGGTTGTTGCTCTAAACCCCGGTCGTTAATAAGACGAATATTTTGTGGCGAGGGAGCTTGCTCCCGTTGGGCCGCGAAGCGGCCCCCTCTTACCCCAAAAAGAAGGGGACTGCTGCGCAGTCCAACGGGAGCAAGCTCCCTCGCCACAGGGGTTGCTCACTGTCTTTCAGAACAAGGCGAACAGATGGGCGCCGAGAAACAGCATGTCGATCCAGAACACCTGATGCAGCAGCACGATGAGCCAGAACACCAGTTGAAAGGAAAACTTGCGCGTCTTGTGCCGAAACATTTGCTGCGCCAGTAAGGCGCCCGGCCAGCCACCGGCGAACTCCAGCGCATGCAGGACGTTCTCCGGGGTACGCCAGTGATCGGCGCGCGCCTTGCGCTTGTCACTCCAGTAGAGCAAGAACGCCAGCACGCTGACGATGCCGTAGGCCGCCAGGGGGATCAGCGAAACCCCTCGCAGCCACATCGACATCGAACCGAACAGCGGCAGCGCGCACAGGATCGCGAACACCAGCAACTTCAACCGAAGATTACGGATCTCGCCTCCCGATGGGCGTGCGGAGTGTTTGCGCGCGCCCGAGTCACTCATGGCTTGGCCGCGGTCCAGTCGACCCAACCGAACTGCCAGGTGGCCAGGATGACCAGCCCGAATGCGATCCGATACCAGGCAAATGCCGCATAGCTGTGGCTGGCAATGAACTTGAGCAAGCCCCTGACGGCGATCATCGCGAAGATGAACGCGGTGACGAAGCCGATGGCGAATACCGGGAAATCGGCCGGTACGAACAGCTTGTGGTACTTGTAGCCCGAGTACACGGCGGCACCCACCATGGTCGGCATCGCCAGGAAGAACGAAAACTCGGTGGCGGTCTTGCGCGACAGGCCGAACAACAAACCACCGATGATTGTGCAGCCGGAGCGCGAGGTCCCCGGAATCATCGCCAGGCACTGGGCGAAGCCGACTTTCAGGGCATCTTTCCAGGTGATGTCATCCACTGTTTCGGCATGCACCTCATGCTGACGATTTTCCGCCCACAACATGACGATACCGCCCACCACCAACGCGGCGGCCACCGTGATCGGGTTGAACAGATAGTGATGGATCAAGTCGGCGAAGATCACCCCCAGAACCACGGCGGGAAAGAAGGCAATCAGCAGGTTCGCGGTAAAGCGTCGTGCGCTGGGTTGCGTCGGCAAACCAATGACCACATCGAAAATCTTGCGGCGAAATTCCCACACCACCGCCAGGATCGCCCCCAGCTGGATAATGATGTTGAACGCCATGGCGCGCTCGCCACCGAAATTGAGCAAGTCGGCCACAATGATCTGGTGCCCGGTACTGGAAATGGGCAAAAACTCTGTCAGCCCTTCTACAACCCCAAGAATCAATGCCTGAAAGGCAGTCCAAAGATCCATCAATCCCCCAAAGGCTGTGCGTCAACGCATGCCCCGTCAGTATTTTTCAAAGCGTTCAGCGTAGTTGAAAACCCGCGTGCACAAGATACCCGCAGGCCGGGGAAAATTCCGTGAAAAATCAATTTGCATTCAGGTTTTTCCGCGCGGGGCCGAAATCCTGTGAGAGAAGCCCGATTGGCGTTGCCGCGTACTCGGGCCGGACAGGATGCTGGCGATCTCTTCTTACAAGAACAACCACAAAAACAAGAATCTGGAGCACCGCGTTATGAACAGCTTGCGCAATATGTCGATCAGTCGGCGTTTGTGGCTCATCTTGATCGTGGCCGTCGTGATGCTATTGGCATTGGGCGCCTTGATGCTCAAGCAGATTCACGAAGACCTCAATGAGGCCAAGGCGCAGAAAACCCAGCATGTGGTGCAAACCGCCAGTGGCATTCTCACCTACTACCACGGCCTGGAAACCGCCGGCACCCTTACCCGCGAAGCTGCGCAGAAGCAGGCGCTGACCGCCGTTCGCGGACTGCGCTATGACCAGAACGATTATTTCTGGATCAATGACCTGACGCCGGTGATGGTCATGCACCCCGCCAACCCGAAACTCGATGGCCAGAACCTCTCGGCGATCCGCGACCCGGACGGCTTTGCGGTGTTCAACGAAATGGTCGCCGTCGCCAAGGCCAAGGGCGCCGGCATCATCAACTATCGCTGGCCGAAACCGGGTGCCAGCGACCCTGTGGAAAAGACCTCCTACGTCAAACTGTTCGAACCCTGGGGCTGGGTGATCGGCTCGGGCGTGTACATCGATGACATGCAGGCCGAGTTCTACGGCCAGGTCTGGGAAGCATCGGCGATCGGCCTGGCCATCGCACTGATCATGGCGGCGCTGGTGATCGTGATTGCCCGCAGCATCGTCCGCCCGCTTCAGGAAACTGTGAACGCGATGGCCAATATCGCCAGCGGCGAAAGCGACCTGACCCGCAGCCTCGACACCCACGGCCAGGATGAAGTCACGCAACTGGCGCGACACTTCAACGCCTTCACCACCAAACTGCGGCTGGTGATCGGTGAGTTGCAGGTGTCCGCCAGTGCCCTGGGGCAATCGTCCAGCGAGCTGGGCAACGACGCCACCCAGGCCCAACAACGCAGCCAGCAACAATCGCAACAGATGGAACTGGTGGCCACCGCGATCAATGAAGTGACCTATGGCGTGCAGGATGTGGCGAAGAACGCCGAGCATGCCGCCAGCGAAATGCGCGATGCCGAAGCCCAGGCGCAACAAGGCCAGATCAACATCGACGGCAGTCTCAAGCAAATCGATACCCTGTCCTCCACCATCGATCAGGCGGTGGAAGTGATCCGCACACTGGCCAGCGAAAGCAACCAGATCGGCAGCGTCCTGGAAGTGATCCGCTCCATCGCCGAGCAAACCAATTTGCTGGCCCTCAACGCCGCGATCGAAGCGGCCCGCGCTGGCGAGCAAGGTCGCGGGTTCGCGGTGGTGGCCGATGAAGTGCGCCTGCTGGCCCAGCGTACCCAGAAGTCCACAGCAGAAATCCAGTCGATGATCGAACGCCTGCAAAGCCACTCCGAGGCAGCGGTCAAGGTGATCGGCGACAGCAGTCGCGCTTCGCAACTCACGATCGAACAAGCCGGTCTGGCCGGCGCCAGCCTGAATGCCATCGGCCAGGCATTGCGCAACCTCAACGGACTGAACGCATCGATTGCCAGCGCGACCTTGCAGCAGGCGCATGTGGTCGAGGACATCAACCAGAACGTCACGCAAGCAGCCGGGCTTTCCCACAGCACCGCGCTGGCAGCTGAACAGTCCAGCGTGGCGAGCGTGCGGCTCAAGGATTTGAGTGAGCAGTTGAACGGGTTGCTCAGGCAGTTCCGCGTATAAGCCGAAGAATCACCTGCATGACCCCTTGTGGGAGCGAGCCTGCTCGCGAAAGCGGTGGGTCAGTCGGCATAGATGTTGGCTGGGTTGGCCTCTTCGCGAGCAGGCTCGCTCCCACAGGAGGGTGCCTGAGGTTACAATCCGCCCCCTCTCTGACTTCCCTCAAGGAACCTGCATGTCCGGGCTTGAACTGTTTGCCGCCACTCTCGGTGTCATTGCCGTCTGGTTGACGGTCAAGCAGAACCCCTGGTGCTGGCCGATCGGCCTGGTCATGGTGCTTATCTATAGCTGGATCTTTTTCGAAGTGAAGCTGTATTCGGACATGCTGCTGCAAGTGATCTATGCTGGCCTGCAGATCTACGGCTGGTGGCAATGGACCCATGCCGGCGATGCACGGCATGGGCGCGAGGTCAGCTGGCTCGACGGTCGATACGTAGTGTTCGGCCTGGCCCTCGGCGCGATTGGCAGCCTGCTGTTGGGCGCCGCCATGGCCCACTGGACCGACGCCGCCCAACCCTGGCTCGATGCCGCACTCACGGGTTTCAGCCTGGTGGCGCAATTGTGGATGGCGCAAAAACGCGTGCAGTGCTGGCCGCTGTGGATTGTCCTGGATGTGATCTTCGTCGGGTTGTTCGTCTACAAAGCGCTGTACCTGACGGCCGTTTTGTATGGATTGTTCCTGCTGCTGGCTGTGCAGGGCTGGCGCGAATGGCGCGCGGCCCCGGCGTTGCGCACATGAAAGTCCTGGTGCTCACAGGGCCGGAATCCAGCGGTAAAAGCTGGCTTTCGAACGAGATTCACGCCAACTTTGGCGGCATATTGGTCAATGAGTACGTTCGGCACTTCATCGACAGCAAAGCACGCGAAACCCGCTATGATGACATTTCGTCAATAGCACATGGCCAGCTGACTTGGGAGGATGAAGCACGCGCCAAACAGCCGTCACTGCTGATTCTTGATACGCACCTCTTGAGCAATATCCTTTGGAGTCGCACGTTGTTTGGCGATTGCCCGAAGTGGATCGAGCAAGCATTGCTGGCACGGCATTACGATCTGCATCTGCTGCTGAGCCCTGAAAACGTGGCCTGGCATGACGACGGGCAGCGTTGCCAGCCGCAACTGGTAGAACGCCAGGCGTTTTTCCACGCCAGTCGCCAATGGCTCGACCTGCACCGCCAGCCATATCAGGTCCTGCAAGGGGATTGGCAACAGCGCCAGGACGCGGCATTAGAGGCAGTGACACGCTTGCTCAAGACCTGACAGGGGTGCCCGCCCTGGCGAACTGTCCATTCCTGAAACACTCATCCTGCGCAAACCCGCGAGCTAAAGCCTTCCAGGTAATTCGGCAAGAAATGTTAAGCCACTGATACAACCTGCCTGCAGCGCCCGTAGCGAGCTATGGCGCCAGCGGAGACGGCGTTCTAGAGCGGTTCTGTCTCAGTGGCTTTACATTTTTTTTTGACTACTTCGACAATTAAAGCCAACCCGCTGTTTTCAATGGAAAAACCAAAAACGGCACACCTTCTGCTCTGTACCTCGCACCGCTGATAAGGGCCAGCGTTGCACTCACAGAAGGAATTGCCGCCGTGGGGAAATTCAATAATAAAAGCTTCTATAGCCTCCTGCTGATCGGATGTGCACTGGGCTCAAGTGTCTGCGTGCCTGTACAGGCCGACAACGGCATCATTGTGATCACCCGTGATGTCAAAACGCGCATGGCCACCCGTGCGCCGGTGATTCCCGACCCCAACCCCACCACTGTCAACGCCAACCCGTCGCAACAGATCCTCAAACAAACGAACGAGTTGAACGACGGCGACTTTGCAAGCGTCACCAGTGGCACAGGCATCTCCGGCCTGATCAATCAGGGCACCGGCAACCTGGGCGGCAACATCAGCAACCAGACCCAGCTTTCCAACCTCCCCGCCGGACGTTCGGGCAACTCCGGCAGCGGTATCGCCAACATGGTCAATTCAAGCGTCCAGCGAGGCCTGGGTGCGCTGAATATCATGACGGGAGACCGTTAAGATGAATCGTACGCTGCTGATTCTCGCCATGTTTTGCAGTGCATCGACCTTTGCCCAATCTCCCGTCATCAATAACGCCGAAATCGACGGTTCGGGCATGCAGTATCAGGGCAACCTCGCCGTCAACCAGGCGGCGGGCGATCTGCAACAACAAGCCAACGCCCGGGCCTTCGCCAATGGCCACAATGCCAGTGCCAGCACCCAGATCCGCCAACGGTTGCGTACGGTGGTCGACCCCAATATGGAAGCTCGGTCCAGCATCCAGGGCGCGTCCTTCAGCCATGGCAACGGCGCACTGGGCGTTAACCAGAGCTCGGGTGCCAGTAACCAGCAAGCCAACGCACTGCGCATCAGTATCAGTACTCAGCCGCAAAGTATCGACGACAGCGTCCTCATGCAACAGAACGTGGCGCTGCTCAACAACTCCGATCCAACTGACTCCACACCCGGCTTCCGCCAGGTCACCACCAGTGACCAGGCTTTCACCGGTAGCCGTGGGGTGATTCAGTTGAATCAGAGCGCCGGGGTGGGAAACCGAATGGCCAACACCCTGAGCGTACGGGTCGTGGATTGACCCAAACAGGTAGGAAACAACACTTAACCTAAAATAAGTACGGAGAATCACCATGAAACCTTCGATGGCACTCAAGCCTCTGGTTTTCGCAATTGCTGCGGTCATGGCTGTTGCTGTACAAGCTGGACAAAACGATAGGGACCGTGGCCACGGCCACAACAATGGCCATCATAACGGCGGCCACCACACCCCTCCTCCAACCAAGATCCCTGTCTATGCGACTGCCAATGCCTGGGATAAGCAGAGCAGTACCAACAACCGCATCTACAACGAAGGGGTTGAGAACAGCGCCGAGATGAGCAGCTCTGCCGATGGCACCAGCGGCAACGTCGGCGTCAACGTGGCAGCAGGCGCAGGCAACCAGCAAGACAACGCGGCCGCCATTGCAAACGCAGGCGCCGACTCCAGTCTGGATAACAGCTTCGTGTTCGGCAATGCGTCCGCCACCGCCAGCGTCCGGCAGTACAGCAACAACAACAAGGTGGTCAACTACGGCGTAACAAACTCTGCCACGATGAGCGGATCGGGTAATAACGGCAGCGGCAACATGGGGATCAACATTGCTGGCGGCGATTTGAACCAGCAGAAAAACACCATGGCCATTGCCAACTCCAATGCACCACTGGGCAGCGCAACCGCCACCGCCTCTGCCGATCAAAACGGTCCTGGCCTCGTAGTGACCAACTCCGCCGATCGGACCTATCGCCTCGATACGATCACCCTCACCACAACCAAAAGCGGTAGTTTCTCTCGCGATAAGTCCTTCGAGGCCAGCGGCAGTCAAAGCGCTTCTTCGAGCTGGAACAAAGCCGGTTCCAAGAGCTCTGAAGCCAGCGGCTCCTTTAGCGCTGATATAAGCGGTTCTCACAGCAGCAGTGCAAGCGGTTCCAACAATAGTGCTTCGAGTGGTTCCAACAGCAGCAACTCGAGTGGTTCCAACAGCAGCAGTGCCAGCGGTTCTTCGAGTGCTTCGTTGACTGCTTCTCTGGGTGCTACTTTGGACGCTGAAGCAGCGGCTTCCAGTTCCACTACCTTCAACAATGGCTTTGGCGATCGCACCCGTAGCAGGAGTTCCGAGGCATCGCTCAGCGCATCGCTTGACGCAACACTTGACGTAGCGGTAGATAAGTCGTTCGACAAATCGCGCGAATCTTCGTTTGACCGGTCGCGCGATTCCTCGTACGACAGGTCGCACGAATCCTCGTACGACAAATCGCGCGATTCCTCGTTCGAAAAATCGATCGATAAATCGTACGAGAAAGCGAACGCCTCTTCCTTCGAAAAATCGGGCAGCAAATCGTCCGAATCCGAGTGGGAAAAAGCGAAAGCCTACAGTGAAAGCAGCTCTTATGATTTGAGCAACTCTGTCTCTTATCAAGTGCTGACTCCAACCGGCTGGGCCAACCCTGTCACCAACACTGCAACCCTGAGCGGTTCGGTGAATGGCGGCAGCGGCAACCTGGGCGTCAACGTAGCGGCCGGTGTGGGTAACCAACAAAGCAACTCGCTGGCCATCTCCAACACCTCGTTCTAATGCTGTCTCTGGAGGCCCCCTCACGGGGGCCTTTTTTCAAAACATCCAGGGGGCGTCCAATCATGCGAATTATCGCCTTGGCATTTTTGCTTTGCGTGTCCAGTGTGATCGAGGCTGCGCAACTGCCGCTTTCCATCCTGCCGGGTGGCGCGGTGGTGTACAAGCCGATCCAGAGCATACGCGAGCGCAAGTTTGCCGACCTGGTGCAACAGAAAACCGATTTCAGTTGCGGCGCGGCTGCGCTGGCGACCGTATTGCGTCAGGCCTATTGGCTGGACGTGAATGAAGAACAGATCATTGAAGGGATGCTGGCACACGCCGATCAGGATCTGGTCCGCGTTCAGGGCTTTTCCATGCTCGACATGAAGCGTTACGTGGAAAGTATCGGCATGCGGGCCCGTGGCTATCGGGTGGCCACTGAAACGCTGAACGACATCAAGATACCGGTTGTTGTACTCATGGATATCCGTGGCTACAAACACTTTGTGGTCATGCAAAGAGTCCACAACGGCTGGGTGTACATCGGCGATCCGGTACTCGGTCATAAACGCTACAAGGTCGAAGACTTTGTCAAAGGCTGGAACGGAATCATCTTTGCCGTCATCGGCCAGGGCTACGACAAAAACAATGCGTTGCTCGACCCACCTTTACCCCTGACCGCCAAGAACCGCATCAACGCCTTCAGCCCGGTGCAGGACGCTGAGTTGATGGACTTCGGATTCATCCAGAGCGACTTCTTCTAATAACACTTCTTCTAATAAAAGGGAGCACGACGCTCCAGGAGCATTCAATGAAGACTCCAATCTGGCTGGCAATGGTTTGCCTGACCGCCAGCCTGCCAACCCAGGCAGAATTTTTCAAACCCATCGAACTGAAAGATCAGGAACTGGCGAACCTTCGCGGCCGCTTTGTCATGCCGGGACGGGTCATCAGTTTCGGCGTTGTCATGACCAGCACCTGGCAAAATGCCAACGGTGATGTGATCGGGGCACGTTCCTCGATGCAAATTCAGCAGTCGACCATCAAGCCGCAGTTCTATGTGTCGATGATCGACGAAAATGGTACCGGCTCTGCGCGTTCCCAAAGCACCGGTACCGGCACCGTTGCTGGCGGCAATGGCCTCAACAGCACCCAAGGGGTCACTCAAGTGGTGCGTGCTGCCGGTGACAATAATACGGCCTACAACAATGTTGATATCAACGTCGAAAAGGCTAATCAGGCACCCGTAACGCAACAGCAGGGCCAGGCATTGGCCGCAGGCTCGACCTTGACCGGCGCCAACGGTGCAGGCTCGATGAGCATTTCCTCGACCGGCAATGGCGTGCAACTCAATATCGTGGCCAACAACAATCAGGGCAGTACCGTGCAGCGCCTGGCCCAGGGTGGGCTGATGCAGAATACGACGTTGCTGGGCGGCAGCAACCAGGTCCGCAACCTCACATCCTTCAATGTCGTGTTGCGTGACAACGTAACCACGGCCGGGTCGTTGAACGGCAATCTGGATCAGCTCAAAGGTCTTCGCACTCTCGGATTCTGATCTACGCTCAGTCTCATCAGATGTAGTCAGAAGGGACGGCTAACCCATGCACCGATCGATAACGTTCAGAGCTATCGTTTGTTTGAGCGGCCTGGCCCCGGCAACTTTGCTTTACGCAGCAACGGATCCCCAGGTTGAAGCACTAAAACAAGAACTCATGGAGTTGAAACAGCGTTACGAAGCACAACAGAACGCACTGATGGTACTCGAGCAGCGCGTTCGCCAAGTCGAAGCGGCACCTGCGTCACCTGCTCCCAAACGCCTGACCAAATCCCCTGCCGAAACCACCCGGGGTGGTCAGGCAGTGGCTGCGGGTGCGCCCGGAACCACGGGCAGTTCCTACGGGCAGTCGCTCAAGGACGACTCGGAACCGGCACAAAGCGTATCGAACCTGTACGACGAAGCCAGCGGGTTCTTCGGTGGCGGCAAGTTCAGCGTCGAAACCGGCCTGACCTATACCCACTACGATACCCGGGCACTGACGCTCAACGGCTTCCTGGCACTGGACTCGATTTTTCTCGGCAACATCAACCTCGACCGCATCAAGGCCGACAACTGGACACTGGACCTGACCGCCCGCTACAACGTTGCACAACGCTGGCAGTTCGACATTAACGTTCCCGTGGTTTATCGCGAATCGACGTATTCCTCCGGAGGCGCCGGTGGCGCAGGCCCGGTTACGTCTGACGCCAGCGTCACCCGCGACCCGACCATCGGCGATGTGAACGTTGGCGTGGCCTACAAGTTTCTGGATGAGTCGGAAAGCCTGCCCGACGCAGTCGCTACACTGCGCATCAAGGCGCCGACCGGCAAAGACCCCTACGGCATCAAGCTGGTCAATGACCCTGGCAACGATAACCTCTCGGTGCCCGAGGACTTGCCTACCGGCAATGGTGTCTGGGCCATCACCCCGGGTATCTCGCTGGTCAAGACCTTCGACCCGGCCGTACTGTTTGGCAGCCTGTCCTACACCTACAACATGGAGGACTCTTTCAGCGACATCAGTCCTCAGGAAGGCTCCAAGGTCAAAGGGGACGTGAAGCTGGGTGATTCCTGGCAGATCGGCGCCGGCATTGCATTCGCCTTGAACGAGAAGATGAGTATGTCGTTCTCGGTCACCGATCAATTCGCCCGCAAGAGCAAGATCAAACCGGACGGCGGCGATTGGCAGTCGATCACCAACAGCGATTACAACTCGGCCAACTTCAACATCGGCATGACCCTGGCAGCCACCGACAACCTGACCATCGTTCCCAACCTGTCCATCGGTCTGACCGAGGACTCGCCAGACTTTTCCTTCAGCCTGAAATTCCCGTACTACTTCTGATCCGACACCCACAAAAAAGCCCCGCGTAGCGGGGCTTTTACTGTAGGAGCGAGCGTGCTCGCGATGGTTGTTAACGATTACACGGGATGCCTGACACCCCCGTGGCGTCCTCAAGTCCATCGCGAGCGAGCTCGCTCCTACAGTAGAGGGTTTACCGGATCTGATGCTTGTGCAACAAACGGTAGAAGGTAGGCCTGGAGATCCCCAGCACCTTGGCGGCGATGCTCAAGTTATCGCTGTGGCGGTTAAGTACATCGCACAAGGCCTGGCGCTCTGCCCGGTGCTTGTACTCTTCCAGTGTGCCCATCGGTGGAGCAATACCCTGATGGCTGATCAACCCCAGGTCCCGCGCCTCGATCTGTCGACCCTCGGCCAGTACCAACCCGCGACGTACCCGGTTGGCCAGTTCACGAACATTGCCCGGCCAGTCATGCTTGCCCATGGCAACCAAGGCGTCTTCACTGAAGCTGCGTGGGCGGCGGCCGGTTTCATGGCTGTAGAAATGGGAAAAGTGGTTGGCCAGCAGCGACAGATCACCATTGCGCTCACGCAACGGCGCGGTGGCGACCTGCAACACGTTCAGGCGATAGTACAGATCTTCGCGAAAGCGCTTCTTCTCGATCGCGGCTTCGAGATCGACATGGGTCGCGGCCAGCACCCGCACATCCACGGGAATCGGCTGACTGCCACCTACCCGCTCGATGTGCTTTTCCTGAAGGAAACGCAACAGGTTCGCTTGCAGCTCCAGGGGCAGATCACCGATCTCATCGAGAAACAGCGTGCCACCATTGGCCGCTTCCAGCCGTCCAACCTTGCGTTGATGGGCCCCCGTAAAGGCCCCCTTCTCATGGCCGAACAATTCGGACTGGATCAGGTGCTCGGGAATCGCGCCACAGTTGATCGCGACAAAGGGTTTGCTGTGGCGCAGGGATTGCCGATGCAGCGTGCGGGCGACCAGTTCTTTACCTGTCCCGCTTTCGCCGCGGATCAATACCGGCGACTCGGTGGGCGCCAGTTTGCTTAGCAGCTTGCGCAATTCGCGTATGGGCTTGCTGTCGCCCAACAGTTCGTGCTCGGGCTGATCGATATGCACCGTGCCCTGCCCGCGCAGGCGCGCCATGCCAAAGGCCCGCCCCAGTGTGACCTGGACCCGGGAGACATCGAACGGCAAGGTATGGAAGTCGAAAAACCACTCGCAGACGAAGTCCCCGACATTCTGCAGACGCAGGACTTCCTGATTGAGGACGGCGATCCACTCCGTACCGCTGCGGCTGATCAGCTCTTTGACGGCATCCGGGCGTTCAAGGTGAAAAGGCTGCAGGCGCAACAGGCCCACATCACAGGTTCGGTCGGCGGCGTTTTCCAGCGAGCAGCTGTCAACATCCCAACCCACGGAGCGTAATCCCGGCAATACTCGATGGCAGTCGTCGCAGGGATCAACCACTAATAGACGTCGTAAGGCAGGCGCTTCGTTCATGACTGTTCCTTGGCGCCAAATTCTAGGAAATTTTATTAAAAACAGTCATTTGGCGGACCTGGCTGTAACATTAGCAAGAATTTGACGTGGCCTTGTACCGTTTGACTATAGAGTCGTTGGGTAAATAGTTATAAGAACCGGCATTGTTAGTTACCTAACGACTCCAACCTTTCATTCAGCTTTCAAAACATGTGCTTGCGATGTGCATTTGAACAAAAGTTGAAATTTCTTTTATTTGTGTGTGACCCGAACCCCGGTTGCGGACATCAGTACAAGTAACCTGCCGAACGGTAAGCCCAACCGTCGGCACATCACTTGATTGGGCATACTGAGAGAACATCCTATGAACGCCCCGCTCCGTATCAACGAAGCTCTTTTGATTGCCGACCGCGCATTCCAACCTTTCCAATGCGTGGCCTGGGCGCCGCAGGACGGCAATGGCGAACTCTGCCTGACCGTCATCGACCGAACCAACAACAGTATAGGCCGCAAGCAGATCCCGAGCAGCGCCTATACCGACCCTGAGCAGCTTCAACGCCTGCTTGAACAGGCTCGTGAAGAGTTGAGCCAGGAAGGTTACAAACTGCAGTCGTGGTCGATGCCACACTGATCATTTTTGCGGATTACTTCGGTAATCCGCGCCCTCTTTTTTTTGCCGTTAGTTGCCTGGTTTTCATTTCCAACTGCACGTGTCTCGCATCGTTATTTGAACTGGCTCACATTAATCCTTTGCACGCTTGCCATTGGTTCGAAAAGACACTGTTGTGGCACACAACGACCCTCCGCCTGTTATTTCTGCCAGTTGTGCATCCGGGCATTCAGGGATTGAATGATCTTCTAATAAGTCGCCAACCAACTTCTGGACAACGACGACTCGCAAGGAGATGCGTGCATGTCAATCCAGTCCGTTTTAGCCATCCCGACCGCATTAAGTTACGCTGGCAAGCTCGATATCAGCTTCGCCACCCAAGGTAAAACCCAGGTGTACTTCGCCGGCAGCACTTCCAGCCTGGCCAACGACGTCACCATCGATTCCCAGGGACGTTTGCTGGTGGCGGCAAAAGTCGGTACGCCAAGTGGCAGTCGTTTTGGCCTGGCCCGTTTGCTGGAGGATGGTTCGGCGGATCTGTCATTCGGCTACAAAGGCAGTGTCATCGGGCAGTTCGAACCGGGCTTTGAAGCCATGGCCGGCAAGGTTCACGAATTGCCCGACGGGCGGATTCTGCTGACCGGCCTGCACTATGAAAATGCCCACCGCACCCTTCCCGCCGTAGCATTGTTCGATCCACAAGGTTGTCCGGTCCAGCAGTTTGGCGACAACGGTTACTGTGTGGTGCGACTGCCGGGCAATCTATCCCACGGGATTCGCGATGCCTGGCTGCCTCCCGGAGTGCCGGGGGCCGAAGCCTGTGATGCCGGCGTCCAGCAAGACGGTAAAATCGTGCTGGTGGCCAACCATCATTTCGAACTGGCCGATCACGCCGGCATGCTCATTCGGCTCGACACCAACGGCGAGCTGGACAACACATTCAACGGCCGTGGCTTTGTGATCGTCAGGCACTTGCTGATGAACACCTGGCTCAATAGTGTCAGGGTGCAGCGCGACGGCCGGATCCTGGTGGGTGGTTCGATCAACTTCCCCGAAGAGGGCTTGCTGGCCCGCTATAACCCCGACGGCAGCCTTGACGATCGCTTTGCCGTGGATGGTTTCATGAGCTTCAAGGCTCAGGGACAAAGCGCGCAAGTCAGCCAGATCGTCCAACTGGAAGATGGCGATATGCAATGTTTCGGCAGCAGCCGCGATCCCATGCGCTGCCTCTCCCTGAAACTTCACATCAATGGCCGCCCGGACAGGCATTGGAACGACGGCCAGGCGCAATTGCTGGAAATCGGCCGCAGCGGATGCCAGTGGACCGCTGCCCAGGCACAGCCCGATGGCAGCGTGATCACGGCCGGTGCAACCATTGGCGGTGTCGAGGCCGACTTTATTCTGGGTCGATATCTGGCCGACGGGCAGCTCGATCGCAACTTCGGCGACGGTGCCGGATGGGTTCGCACTCGACTGGGCCGTAGTCTCGATACGGCAACTTCATTGGCCATTCAGGCCGATAAAAATATCATCGTGGCCGGTTATTCACTGGACGGCAACTATCATGCAGTCGTTGCACGTTTTTTGGGCTGATCCATCTTATTGTTCCTGCACTTGATCTTCTCTTTCGCTTACGGCAACTTGCGCGCTTCTTAATACAAGGAGTAGCCGATGTCCGGTTCCATGGCCCAGGCGTTCGCGCATAACTTTCTCGGCAACTCACCACGCTGGTACAAAATCTGTATTGTCGGTTTTCTTATTATCAATGCAGTGGTGCTGTGGACCGCAGGTCCGGTGGCGGCGGGTTGGCTGCTGGTGCTGGAGTTCATCTTCACCCTGGCCATGGCGCTCAAATGCTATCCGTTGATGCCCGGGGGATTGTTGCTGGTCGAAGCACTGTTGCTCAAGATGACCTCGCCCCAGGCGCTTTATGACGAACTGCTGCACAACTTTCCGGTGATCCTGTTACTGATGTTCATGGTGGCCGGGATTTACTTCATGAAAGACCTGCTGCTATTTCTTTTCTCGCGCTTGCTGCTTGGCGTGCGCTCCAAGGCCATGCTGGCATTGATGTTCTGCTTTTTGTCGGCGTTTCTGTCAGCGTTTCTCGATGCCTTGACCGTGACCGCCGTGATCATCAGTGCGGCTGTCGGTTTTTATTCGGTGTATCACCGTGTGGCATCAGGCACCGATCCGCGGCAGGACAGCGAATTCAGCGACGACCGTCACCTGCCCAAACTCCATCATGAAGACCTCGATCAATTTCGCGCCTTCCTGCGCAGTCTGCTGATGCACGGTGCCGTCGGCACGGCCCTGGGTGGCGTCTGTACGCTGGTGGGCGAGCCGCAGAACCTGTTGATCGGACATGAGATGGGTTGGCACTTCGTCGAATTCTTTCTGAAGATCGCGCCGGTTTCGCTGCCGGTATTGGTGGCCGGCCTGGTGACCTGCGTCCTGTTGGAGAAACTGCGCTGGTTCGGTTACGGCACGTTGCTGCCCGACAACGTACGGGCCGTGCTGGCCGATTATGCCGCCCAAGACAATGCCGAGCGCACCGCGCGCCAGCGTGCAGCGCTTATCGTGCAGGCAGTTGCAGCACTGATCCTGATTGCCGGGCTGGCGTTTCATGTCGCGGAAGTGGGTTTGATCGGTTTGACGGTGATTGTGCTGATCACCGCGTTCACCGGGATTACCGACGAACACCGTCTCGGCACTGCCTTCAAGGACGCGATGCCGTTCACCGCCCTGCTGGTGGTGTTCTTCGCCGTGGTGGCAGTGATCCACGATCAGCAACTGTTCAAGCCATTGATCCAGTGGGTACTGGCCCTGCCGGTCGATCAACAACCGGGCATGCTGTTCATTGCCAATGGCCTGCTCTCGGCGATCAGCGACAACGTGTTCGTCGCGACGATCTACATCACCGAAGTGAAACAGGCGTTCATTGCCGGGCACATGAGCCGAGAGCATTTCGAGACGCTGGCCATCGCGATCAACACCGGCACCAACCTGCCTAGCGTGGCCACGCCCAATGGCCAGGCGGCGTTTCTGTTTTTGCTGACGTCGGCGATTGCCCCGCTGATTCGCCTGTCTTACGGGCGCATGGTGTGGATGGCGCTGCCGTATACGGTGGTGATGGGTGTGTTGGGTTGGTACGCCGTGAGCTACTGGCTGTAACCCCCCGACCCAAAAAATGTGGGAGCGAGCCTGCTCGCGAAGGGGCCAGGTCAAGCAACATTAATGTTGAATGACACACCGCTTTCGCGAGCAGGCTCGCTCCCACATTGTTTTTTGTGCGAACTATCGAGGGAGGATGTACCGCTCGATTGCCAGTGCCGCGCCCTCTTCGGCATTGCTTGCCGTGACCACATCCGCCTGACGCTTCACCGCCTCTTCCGCCTGCCCCATGGCGATCGACAATCCGGCACAATGGAACATCGCCGGGTCATTGCCACCATCCCCCATTGCCGCCGTCTGCGCCAAAGGCACTGTGAGGAATGCGGCCAGCGTCTTCAGCGCCTCACCCTTGTTGGCCTGCATCGCGGTCACGTCCAGATACACCGGTTGCGAACGCGAGACCTGGGCCTGGCCTTCGACTTTCGCCAGCAACTGAGCCTCGAGCTCAATGAGCAACTCGGTGTTGTTGCTGGCGGCGACGATCTTGTTGATGCGGGCCAGGTACGGCTCGAAGCTTTCGATCGCCACCGGCGGGTATCCCAGCCCGTGCTGTTCGCGGGGCACCATGGGGCCGGTCGGATCTTTGACCAGCCAGTCATCGCCACTGAATACCCAGACTTCGATCTCCGGTTGATCGGCGAACAGCGCCAGGGTCGTCAATGCTGCCGCCGTCGGCAAGTAATGCGCGACGAGCAAACTGCCATCCGGATGAACAAGGGTGCCGCCGTTGAAGGCCGCCGTGGGCAGGTCGACGCCCAAGGCCTCGATCGTCTGCAGCATGGCTCTGGGCGGACGCCCCGTGGCCAGGCTGAACAACACGCCGGCTTCGCGCAACGAACGGACCGCGTCGATGGTGCGCTGGCTGAGGCTGTGATCGGTCAGCAGCAAAGTGCCGTCCATGTCGCTGAGCAAAAACCGGATGGGCTGTGGCGTGGCGTCACTCATCCGAGGCCGTGCCAGACGCGACCGTCGCGAGTCAGCAGTTCTTCGGCAGCCTTCGGCCCGTCTTCACCCGCAGCATAGCCTTGCACCGTGGCATCTTCCTGCCAGGCGTCGAGGAACGGCTGCACTGCGCGCCAACCGTTTTCGATGTTGTCGGCACGCTGGAACAGCGTCTGATCACCGGTCAGGCAATCGTAGATCAGGGTTTCGTAGCCGGTGGATGGCTGCATCTCAAAGAAATCCTTGTAGGCAAAACCCAGTTCGATGTTGTCCATCTTCAGGGCCTGCCCTGGCCGTTTGGCCAGCAAATCGAACCACATGCCTTCGTTGGGCTGGATCTGGATGCGCAGGTAGGTCGGCGCAAGCTCATCGACCTCGGTATCGCGGAACTGTGCATACGGCGCCGGTTTGAAACAGATGACGATTTCGGTATCGCGCACGCTCATGCGCTTGCCGGTGCGCAGGTAAAACGGCACGCCCACCCAGCGCCAGTTGTCGATCATGACCTTGAGCGCCACATAGGTTTCGGTATTGCTGTCAGGCGCGACCCTGTCTTCCTGGCGATACCCCGGCAGGGATTTGCCACCGACTTCCCCTGCGGTGTATTGACCGCGTACCGAATTGGCCCGGGCCTCTTCGACCGACCAGGGACGAATCGCGCCGACCACCTTGGCCTTCTCGCCACGGACCGCATCGGCACCAAAGGCAGCCGGTGGTTCCATGGCCACCATCGCCAGCAACTGGAACAGGTGATTGGGCACCATGTCCCGCAGGGCGCCGGTGTTTTCGTAGAAACTGCCACGGGTCTCGACGCCGACGGTTTCGGCGGCGGTGATTTGTACGTGGTCGATGTAGTGATTGTTCCAGAACGCTTCGAACAGGCTGTTGGAAAACCGGCTGATCAGAATGTTCTGCACGGTCTCCTTGCCCAGGTAGTGATCAATGCGGAAGATCTGCTTTTCCGACATGACCTTGAGCAAGCAGGTGTTCAAGGCTTCGGCCGTTGGCAGATCGGAACCGAAGGGTTTTTCGATCACCACCCTTCTGAATGCTTCCGGGCTTTCTTCGAGCAAACCGGATGCGCCGAGACGGCGCACCACTTCACTGAAAAAACGTGGCGCGGTGGCCAGGTAGAACACCGCGTTGCCCGTGCCGCTGGCGGCGATTTTTGCCGCCAGCGCTTGATAGGTGCTGTCGTCCAGGAAGTCGCCCTGGACGTAGCTGATGCCTTTGGCAAGTTTGGCCCACAAGTCTGGATCAAGGGATTGATCACCCTTGCCGACTTTGCTGGCCACTTCGCTGCGGATGAAGTCTTCGAGTTTTTTCGCGAAACCTTCATCGCTGATGGCGTTGTGGTCAACGCCGATGATCCGCAGTCCGTCCCCGAGTAAACCGTCGCGCTTGAGGTTATACAGCGCCGGCATCAGCAGGCGCTTGACCAGATCACCATGGGCGCCGAACAAAAACAGCGTGGTAGGTGGCGCGGGTTCAGCCTTGGATTTTCTGCGGATCACATGGGTCATTTTTTCGCAGTCTCCACATGGCCGCCGAAGCCGAAGCGCTGGGCCGAAAGGATCTTGTCACCAAAGGTGCCCTGCCCGCGGGAGCGATAGCGCGAGAACAGAGCAGTCGTCAGCACGGTTGCCGGTACCGCTTGCTCCATGGCCGCTTCGACGGTCCAGCGCCCCTCCCCGCTGTCCGCCACCGAACCGGAGTAACCGTCGAGTTTCGGATCGCTGGCCAGGGCATCGGCAGTCAGGTCGAGTAGCCAGGACGAGACCACGCTGCCACGGCGCCAGACTTCGGCAATGTCGGCAACGTTCAGGTCGAAGCGCTGGTCTTCCGGCAGGTTGGTGCTGGATTTGGTCTTGAGGATATCGAAGCCCTCGGCGAAGGCCTGCATCATGCCGTACTCGATGCCGTTGTGGATCATCTTGACGAAGTGCCCGGCGCCGGCGGGACCGGCGTGGATGTAACCGCGCTCGGCACGGTCGTCATCGGATTTGCGGTCCTTGGTACGCGGGATATCGCCCATGCCCGGAGCCAGGCTGTCGAACAGTGGATCAAGACGTTTAACGGTCTCGGCATCGCCGCCGATCATCATGCAGTAACCGCGCTCCAGCCCCCAGACACCGCCCGAGGTGCCGACGTCGATGTAGTGCAGGCCTTTTTCCGAAAGGGTCTTGGCCCGGCGGATGTCGTCCTTATAGAAGGTGTTGCCGCCGTCGATGATGGTATCGCCGGCTTCGAGCAAGGTGCTCAGGGTGTCAATGGTTTCTTCGGTCGGTGCGCCTGCCGGCAGCATGACCCACACTGCTCGCGGTTTGGCCAGGCCAGCAACCAGGGCTGGCAAATCGGCAACGCCAGTCGCGCCCTCTTCGATCAAGGTCTCGACGAAGGCGGTATTGCGGTCGTACACAACGGTGGTATGGCCGTTGAGCATCAGGCGCCGCGCAATATTGCCGCCCATGCGGCCCAGTCCAATAATCCCGAGTTGCATGTGCTGATGCTCCCTACTACAAATAAATGTGTGTCAAAGGTTATAGCCCAACGCGACTAATGTGGGTTAGTCCAGAGCGCTGGCTTGAAGTTTCCGGGCATTGTGCCCGATCCAGACAGATAACGTCGGGAATCATGCCGAAGACACAACGACCATGAAAAATAAAAAAGTTCCCTTCACGGGCAAAAGAAATCAAAATTGGCGCCGATAGTAGATCAGCCGCTGATTTCACGCGGATCTACAGTTGAGACACGCCATTTGCGAGGTGAGCAATGGGCACAGTACACACCGCACTGCCAGCACAAACCCTTTATGTCACGATCCGTCGCGATGAATTGCGCCAGTTGAAAGACGAACGCGACCAGTTGAAACAGGAGCTGGCGCAACTGCGCTTGTTGATCCAGGGCCAACAGCCCTTACCCGTGACCCAAGGCGCTCCCCACGCCTGACGCCCTCGCCTGAATCGGAAGCGGCACTGCCCTGCTTCCGATACGCCTTCGCCCTTCGCCCTCTCTGGCAAACTCACGAAGTTTTCACATCCACTTGTTGATACTCCGGTTCATTGTGGCCGCTCGGTATCCGGGCAGCCCCCGTTCGTCGGCGACTTTAGTGCTCTGGCGGTGGATGTGATCATTGGCTGGAGCATTGAATGGCTTGGTTTAAACGCAGCGACAAGTCTGCGGACGGTTTCGATTGGGCAGGGTTTTTCTGGCTGTTTCTGTTCTTCTGGTATTTCTCCGGCATCACCCAACTGCTGATCCAGCTGACGGGCACTTCCGGTTTTACCGGCTTCCGCCAGGCGTTTGTGATGAGCGCCATCTGGCTGGCGCCGATGCTGCTGTTCCCCAGACAAACCCGTGTCATGGCTGCGCTGATCGGCGTGGTGCTCTGGGCCTGTTCCATGGCCAGCCTGGGTTACTTCTTCATCTATCAGCAGGAATTCTCCCAAAGCGTCATCTTCATCATGTTCGAGTCGAACGTGTCTGAAGCCGGCGAATACATGACCCAATACTTCGCCTGGTGGATGGTGGCCGCGTTCCTCGCGCACACCGCGTTCGCCTGGTTCCTCTGGACACGCTTGCGCCCGGTGTACATGCCGCGAGGTCGGGCCATGGTGGCTGCAACTGCCATTCTGGTGGCCGTGATCGGTTATCCGCTGATCAAGCACACCTTGCGTACCGGCAGTTTCGCCAGCGGCTTCGAAAAGTTCGAAACGCGCATCGAGCCGGCCGTGCCATGGCAAATGGCCGTGGCCTATCACCGCTACCTGGATACCCTGGCGGGGATGCAGGAAATGCTGACCAGTGCCAGCAAGATCCCGCCACTGCACAATCTCAAGGATACGATGGCCAACCAGCCGGCAACCCTGGTGCTGGTGATCGGCGAGTCCACCAACCGCCAGCGCATGAGCCTCTACGGCTACCCGCGGGAAACCACCCCGGAACTGGACAAGCTCAAGGATCAACTGACGGTCTTCGACAACGTCATCACGCCACGCCCCTACACCATCGAGGCGTTGCAGCAGGTGCTGACCTTCGCCGATGAAGACAACCCGGACCTGTACCTGTCGACGCCGTCCCTGGTCAGCATGATGAAACAGGCGGGCTACAAGACCTTCTGGATCACCAACCAGCAGACCATGACCAAGCGCAACACCATGCTCACGACCTTCTCCCAGCAGGCCGACGAACAGGTGTACCTGAACAACAACCGCAACCAGAACGCCGCGCAGTACGATGGCGATGTGATCGAGCCGTTCAACAAGGCCCTGGCCGACGCGGCGCCGCGCAAGCTGATCGTGGTGCATCTGCTCGGCACCCACATGAGTTACCAGTACCGCTACCCTTCGACCTACGACAAGTTCAAGGATCGCAACGGCGTCCCGCCCGGCGTGCGCGACGATCAGTTGCCGACGTACAACAGCTACGACAACGCAGTGCTGTACAACGACTTCGTGGTGTCGAGCCTGATCAAGGACTACGCCAAGTCCGATCCGAACGGCTTCCTGCTTTACCTTTCCGACCATGGCGAAGACGTTTTCGACTCCCCTGGCCACAGCACCCTCGGGCGCAACGAGAGCAAACCGACGGCACCGATGTACACCATTCCGTTCATGGCCTGGGCCTCGCCGAAATGGCGTGAAACCCACGACTGGAATTTCGCCGGTGAGCTGGGGCGGCCGTACAGCAGTTCGCACCTGATCCACACCTGGGCGGATCTGGCAGGCCTGAGTTTCGATGAACTCGACCACAGCAAGAGCCTGGTCAGCGACAGCTTCAAGCCACGACCCTTGATGATCGGCAACCCGTATGAGCGTCAGCAGCGGCCGCTGATTGACTTCAGTCTGATCAAGCCCAAGACGAAGCCGGATACCGCGGAAGTCGTACTGAAATAATTACATCTTGTAGGAGCGAAGCTTGCTCGCGAAGAGGCTGGTACATCCAGCACCTATGCTTTGGTTGAACTGAAGTCTTCGCGAGCAAGCTTCGCTCCTACAGGTACAGGTTGCTCGCGAAAAATAATAACTATTCTCGTTTAACCCTAAATCCCTCCCCCCTCCTTCGTCTTTGAACAAACGGAAATTTTTCAACGACGACAAGGAGTCGGCTGCGATGTTCGCGCCTATCACCCGTTCCATGACTTTTACCCTTGGCCTTTGCGGTGCCGCATTGAGCCCGGACTTGCTGGCTGAAACCGGGCCGGAAACAGCGCCATTGGCGTCTACGCTCATGCTCGGCGCCACCAACGTAACCGCCCAGAGCCTGGGCAGCACCACCGAAAACACCGACTCATACACCACCGGTTCCATGAGTACGGCCACCCGCCTGAACCTGTCGATCAAGGAAACCCCGCAATCGGTTTCCGTGGTCACACGCCAGCAAATGGACGATTTCAAACTCGGCACCCTGTCCGAAGCCATGAGCCAGACCACTGGCGTAGTGGTGCAGCACAACGACTCGGACCGGGTCAGTAATTCTTCGCGTGGCTACTCGATCAACAATTTCCAGGTCGATGGCATGTTGAACACCTTCAGCTACATGAAGTCCGACTCCGACACCATCATTTACGACCGTATCGAAGTGGTTCGCGGTGCGACGGGCTTGACCACCGGTGCCGGCGATCCTTCGGCCACCATCAATATGGTGCGCAAACGGCCGACCGCGCAGTGGCAAGCAAAGACCGGTGTCAGCGGTGGCAGCTATGACGATTACTACAGCTACCTCGACGTCGGCGGACCGCTGGCTTTCGACGGACGCCTGCGCGGGCGCGGCGTGGTGGCCTACCGCGACAGCGATTCATACCGAGACAAATACCAGCAACAACGGGAAGTCGGTTACGGGGTCCTCGAAGCCGACCTGACCGACGACACCCTGCTGGCGGTGGGTTACGACTATCAGAACAAGCATGTCCAGGGTACGTCCTGGGGCACTGTGCCCTACTGGAACTCCGACGGCAGCAAGGCCAACCTCGGACGCTCGACCAACATGGCCACGTCCTGGAGCTCCTGGCCACTCAAGGACAAGACCGCATTTGCCAACCTCGATCATCAACTGGGTGGCGGATGGCAGCTCAAGGCGGCTTACACCCACCGCGAAAGTGACACCGACGGCAAGATCTATTACGCCGGCGGCGGTTTCCCGAACGCGGATCGCAGCGGCATGATTGCCAACGTCAGCCATATGATCGGCACGCAAAAGATGAAGGCCTATGACTTCAACGTCTCCGGGCCGTACTCGCTGCTCGGTCGCGAACACGAACTGATGGTCGGTTACGGTGAGGCCGAACGACGCGAGGATTCGCCTTATCTGGTGGACGGCCCGGGAGCGGCGGATTATGAGAATGTTCCTGACTGGAAATACATGGGCAACATCGGCAAGTTTCCCGACACCGTCACCGGCCTGACAGGCTCGAAAGACTACACCCGGCAGAAGGCCGGTTATCTGGCGACGCGCCTGAGCCTCACCGATGAACTGCACGCGGTTCTCGGCAGCCGCTACGGCAGCTGGAAAACCTCAACCACCACCAACAGCTACGACAACAACCTGCAACTGTCGAGCGTCGATCACAGCAGCCAGCAACAGAACGACATGTGGACGCCCTACGCCGGCCTGCTTTACGACCTGACCCCGGAGTACACCGTTTACGTCAGCTACACCGATATTTTCAAACCGCAGACCGAGCGCGACAGCAGTCGCAAGTACCTTGAACCGGTGGTTGGCAGCAACTATGAACTGGGCCTCAAGGGCAGTCTGCTGGAAGAACGATTGAACCTTGCGACCGCGCTGTTCTGGAGCAAACAGGACAACGTCGCCGAACTGGACGACTCGGTGCCGCCGGACCCGGTGACCGGCGAAGAGTTCTTCAAGTCGGGCGGCAAAGGCAACAAGGTGCAAGGCTTCGAAGCCGAGCTGTCAGGTGAGGTCATGGCGGGCTGGAACATGAGCGCCGGTTACACCTACACCCACTCTGTCGATGGCGAAAAGCAGCGCATCAACACCAACCAGCCTTTGAACATGTTCCGATTCTCCACCGCCTTTCATTTGCCCGGCGAATGGCAGGCGTTGACCGTGGGCGCTGCCGTGAATTGGCAGAGCGACGTCTATCGAGCCGGCAACCGCCCGGTCGGGCGCCGTACCGATGGCAGCCTCATCACCGAGCGCACGAACATCCGCCAGGAGGCCTACACCGTGGTCAATCTGATGTCGCGCTACGCGTTCGACCGGCACCTGTCGGCCTCCCTGAACGTCAACAACCTGTTCGACAAGAAGTACTACGACAACGTCGGTTTCTACAACGGCGTCTACTGGGGCGACCCGCGTACGGTGACCTTGAGCCTGGACTGGAAACTCTAGGGGTTATTAATTCCCATTTAACGGAATCGGCGGATAATGAGGCTTCGACTTTGATCTGTTGACTCATGGACGAAAGGCATCCGACATCTGTAAGTGGGAGGCACACCATGAAACGTACTACGCTGATTCTCGCTGTCCTCACAACACTAGGCTCCGCCGGCGCCTTTGCCGAAGGTGGCGCTGAACGCATGAGGTACTACTACGAGACGCTGCGCTATAACCAGCAAGTGGCGCTGGGCAACATCACACCAAGCCAGGCCAGTGAACTGCGGGTCCCGGACGATCAAACGGCACAAATGACCGAGTCCTATAGACCGAAATGATTGTTACACCTCTGACTGCTTGCTCTTCAGTCAGAGAAAACCGTTGGGCGTCCTGATGGACGCCCTTTTTTATGCGCGGATCAAAGTGATTTGATCCAGAACATCATGCGCCCGTGCGCCGGGTCGAACTCGCCCGGGGCGAAGCCGAACTTGCCGTAGGAGGCTTGCGCCACTGCATTGCCTTCCAGCACTTCCAGGGTAATTCTGCAGCAGCCACGCTGACGGGCAATGTCCTCGACCTTTTGCAGCATTCGCTGGCTCAGGCCCAGTCCGCGAAACTTCGGCACCACGGCCACATCGTGCACATTGACCAATGGCCGGCAGGCAAAGGTCGAGAAGCCTTCAAAGCAATTGACCAATCCGGCCGGCTCGCCGCCGACAAAGGCCAGTACGCTGAATGCGTGGGGACGCTTGGCCAACTCGCCTGGCAGCTGTTCCAGCACGTCATCGGTTAGAGAGTGTCCGCCGCCCATCGGGTCCTGGGCGTAGCTGTTCAACACCAGGCCGATGGCCTCGGCATGTACCGGGTTGGTGTAACTGGCTTGCAGCACAAGTATTTCCGCGAAATCCATTTCCATCCTCGATCACATTCAATTTGGCCCCAGTGCGCAGATCGCCCTGGAAGGCCTGGCGACGATATCGCGGGCGTGTCCGTTTGAAAATCAAAAGATCGCAGCCTTCGGCAAGTGGATCCTTCGCGATATTGGAACGTCCTTGTACTCCTGTGGGAGCGAGCCAGCTCGCGAAGGAGGTCAACAACCATCTGCTTTTTGTCCGAATGACCGCGTTGCCCAGCCGCTTTTCGCGAGCAGGCTCGCTCCCACAGGGACATGCACCTTTAATGCCCCCAGATCAAGGCTTCGGTCCATCCCAGCTCGGCAAAATCCTCAGCCCGCAGGTGCGATTCGCCCGCACAGAAAAACTCGTCCAGTTGCGGCGGTTTCACCGATGTGCCGCTGAGCATGGCGTGCACCTGTCCCCGGTGATGGATCTGGTGCTCGAACAGGTGCGACAGCAGACGCAAGCGGCTGTCATGTTGCGGCGTGTCCCGGGCGATGGTCACCACCTTGCCCAGATCGGCATCGCGCATCTGCTCACAGTAGGCAATTAACCGCCGGTCGACATGAGCCTGCTCCCGCTTGAGATCCAGGGCCTGGGTGAACGGCTCGTCGTCCTTGAAAAACAGGTAGCAGTCGGGGTGTGGATCAGCGCCGCGCAACTCGCGCTCAAGCGCATCCACGTAAAACCAGTCGCAGGTCAGGATGTGGTTGAGGGTGGCGCGGATGCTTGGAAAGAAGCTGACACGCGGGGCAACCAGATCACCGGGGCTCAACTGACACCAGGCCTTGGCCAGTCGATGATTGGCCCAGGCGTTCTGATAAGCCATGGTCAGCAAATGGTGGGACAGAGGCTGGTTCATGCTGAAACCTCCTGAATCTCATATCTCCCAAGCCTTAGACTTGTGCGAAACGCTCCAGCTGCATTTCCTGCAGGCGGCTGAGGGTACGGCGGAACGGGAATTCCAGGTAGCCCTCGGTGTAGAGCGAATCCATCGGCACCTGCGCTTCGAGGTACAGCGGTACCTTGCGGTCGTAGCACTCGTCCACCAGGGCAATGAAACGCCGCACGCCGTCGTCATGCACCGATAACTGCGGCAATTCGCGATCCCCGGCTTCCACCCGCACGGCGCCGTCCTCAGTACCCCGGGCGATGCGTCCGGCGCGTTTTTGCGCGCTCAGGTTGGGGACGTCACTCAACAGGATAACGCTGAAGGTGTCGCACAGGGCCATGAAATCCATCGCGGCAAACGGCTGTTCACACAGATCGGCGTAACGACACCAGAGCACTGTTTTGCTTGCCTGCACCACCTCGAGCGAACGGTAACCGACCTTGACCGGTTCGCTGGACACCGCTTGGCCGACGGTCAACAGCCTGAACACATCGTCCAATGCGCTGGGCTGTCCGGGCGTGGCGACCCAGTAACGTTGCAAGCCTTGCCCCGGGTGCAGACGATGATCTTCGCCACCGTCCACCGCAATCACCTGCATGTGCTGCTTGATCGCAGCGATGGCGGGCAGGAAACGGTCGCGGTTGAAGCCGTCGGCGTATAACCCATCAGGCGGCAGATTGGAGGTGCAGACCACCACCACGCCCTGCTCGAACATCACCTGAAACAAGCGCCCGAGAATGATCGCGTCACCGATGTCATTGACGAACAATTCATCGAAGCACAGCACCCGCACTTCTTCGCTCAACTCGCGGGCCAGCGCTTTCAACGGGTCGGCGGTGCCGGTGAGCTGAAACGAGCGCTGATGCACCCAGCCCATGAAATGGTGAAAGTGCTGGCGCCGGGCCGGAACCTGCAAATGCTGGTAAAACTGGTCCATCAACCAGGTTTTACCGCGCCCGACCGGGCCCCAGAGGTAAACGCCAGCGATCGGCTTGCGGCCTTCATGCAGCGCTTCATGACACTTCTGCAAAGCCCAGACGGCATGTTCCTGGGCTTCGTCCTGGACGAAGCCCTTTTGTTCGATGGCGTACTGCCAGGCGCTGAGGGGGGAGTCGACATTCATGCGCGGCAGTATGCCACCCGCGCACGATGACTACAGTGAAATGTCCAGCCGGGCAATCTTGCCCTGCTCATTCAGGCGAAACATGTAGCGCAGTTCCAGGGGGCTGCCGGGAAACGTGCCGGAGATCAGGCCATTGACCAGCACCTTGCCGGTACGCTGTTGCACCTCCAGTACTTCGACCCGAGGCTGGTAGCGTTGGCCGGTGTCCTGCATCCATTGGGCGATGGCTTGGGTGCCGATCCGGTGCTGGCCCTCATCGAACACATTGGCATCTTCGGCGAAGAAACTGCCGACCCGCGAGGTGTCGCGGGCATTGGCGGCGGCAATGTAGGCGGCGATGGCGGGCGCCAGTGCAGAGGCGGGATTGGACATGTTGCGGCTCCTTGTTTGTTGGTTCTGGAGCCATGCTAAAACAGGACGCTGTCAATTCTTGTCAGGAGTGAAACGCCCGGATTCATCCAGTTGCATTTGCTTGCGCCAGGTCCGCAACAGGTCACTGCGCCGCCCCGGGTAGCGCTCGCCCAGCTCACTCGCCTGCGATATCCGGTCGGTGCGAAAAGTCCGATAAGCACTGCGCAACTCACACCAGGCCACGATGATCCGCACCTCGTTAAGAAACCCCAATGCCAATGGCCAGATCAGCCGTTGACTGGGCACTTGTTGGGCGTCGGCATAATCGATGTGCAGCTTGGACTGATCACGAATGGCCTGGCGAAACACATTCAACGGCACCGCATTGGGTGCGAAACCATACCCCGGCGGTCCCGGCATCACGGTCGGGTTGCGTAACGCGTCCAGCGCTTCCGGTGCGAGTACCGCGGCAATCTTGGCCAGCGCATCGGCCGCCGCTTTGCTCAGCACTTCATCCCCCCGCTGATCCACATAGCGCAGCCCCAAAACAATGGCTTCGGTTTCGTCGGCATTGAGCATCAACGGCGGCAGGAACAAACCGCTGCGCAGTACGTAACCAATCCCCGCCTCACCGTAGATCGGTGCGCCCAGCGCGGTAAGTTCGGCGATGTCGCGGTACAGCGTGCGTTCAGAGATATCCAGTTCGCCAGCAAGCGTGGCCGCCGTCACTGGACGGCTCTTGCCGCGAAGCACTTGCAACAACGTCAGTAAACGGGTGGTTCGCGACACGATTGGCAGGTCCTGTCCAGAGAGTCGAGGGAGCTTAGCAGAGGCCCCTGTCAGAAACTGTCAGCAGCAAGGTGGAAAAACCACATGCCTGAGCAAAGCTTGCTCCTGCAGTGGATCGGGTACATCTGCAAAAGCCAGGTCGGCTGTCAGGCCGCCTTCGCGAGCAGGCTCGCTCCCACAGGGGAATGAGCGCGACGCAAAAGCCATCATCGCGAGCAAGCTTTGCACCGACAGGCGGAACAAGGGAAAAGGAGCTTGACGCTGAATATTGCCGGGACCATATTAAATAGATGTTGTTAATAATCTATATTCACCTCGACGTACCTTCAGGAGTCTCCCATGCATTACAAAGTGTTTGGCCGTAAAACCGGCTTGCGGGTTTCCGAGCTGGCGTTGGGCGCCGGCAATTTCGGCACCGGCTGGGGCCATGGTGCCGAACGTGATGAAGCCAAGGGCATTTTCGACGGTTATCTGGAGGCTGGCGGCAACTTCATCGACACCGCCAACGGCTACCAGGGTGGCCAGTCCGAAGCCATGCTCAGCGAGTTCATCGCCCCGGAGCGGGATCATCTGGTCATCGCCAGTAAATACACCTTGGGGACTACACCGGCAGCCGGCATTTCCCACACCGGCAACAATCGCAAGAACATGGTTCGCGCCGTGGAAGAAAGCCTGAAGCGCCTGAAAACCGATCATCTCGATCTGTTCTGGGCGCACATGAGCGATGGCGTGACGCCGATGGAAGAGATCCTGCGTGGTTTCGACGATCTGGTACGGGCCGGCAAGATCCATTACGCCGGGCTGTCGAATTTCCCGGCGTGGCGCATCGCCCGTGCCGATCTGCTGGCCGAGGTACGCGGTTTTGCGCCGATTGCCGCGATTCAGGTCGAATACAGCCTGGCCGAGCGTACCGCGGAGCGCGAGCAACTGCCGATGGCCGAGGCGTTGGGCCTGGCCGCCACCCTCTGGTCGCCGCTGGGTGGCGGCTTCCTCACCGGCAAGTACCGCAACTCCCAGGGCGATAACCGCGCCACTAAACTCGGGATGTTGGTTCACGCCGAGAAAGGCGCCCGGGAAACCGCCCTGCTCGACACCCTGCTGGCGGTCGCCGCAGAACTGGCGGCCAGCCCGACCCACGTGGCCATCGCCTGGTTGCGCGAACAAGCCAGACGCTCGACCACCACACTGATTCCGATTCTCGGCTCACGCACTCGCGAACAACTGGACGCCACCCTGGGGGCGTTGAACGTGCAGTTGAATGCCGATCAACTGGCGCGGCTCGATGGCGTCAGCGAGGTGGCTAAAGGTGTGCCCCATGAATCGATCAGCGGTTCCTTTGCACGGTTCAGTGGCGGCGTGACCCTCGACCTGCCGAAAATCCCGGTGGCCTAAAAAAGCTTCGCGGGCAAGCCCGCTCCCACAGGATTTTTTGCAGAACCTGTGGGAGCGAGCCTGCTCGCGAAGAGGCCGTGTCAGCCAACATCTACATCAATTGACACACCACTTTCGTCGGAACGCCGCCCGGAGCCGGCTCGCTCCCACAATGGTTTGTGTTTTACCGGTCAACCTTATGCTTGGCCGCATAAAGGCACAGCATTTCCATCGCCAACGTCGCCGCCGCCAACGAGGTGATTTCCGCACTGTCATAAGCCGGCGCCACTTCCACCACGTCCATGCCCACCAGGTTGATCCCGCGTAGACCGCCGAGGATCTCCAGCGCCTGCACCGTGCTCAAGCCGCCACACACCGGCGTTCCGGTGCCCGGAGCATAGGCCGGGTCAAGACAGTCGATATCGAACGTCAGGTACACCGGGTGATCGCCGACCCGCGCCCGAATGACTTCGACAATCGCATCAACGCCACGTCGATGCACCTGCCGCGCATCCAGCACCTCGAAGCCCTGATGATTGTCGTTGGTGGTGCGCAAACCGATCTGCACCGAACGCGACGCATCGACCAGGCCTTCCCTGGCGGCGTGCCAGAACATGGTGCCGTGGTCGATGCGCTTGCCCTCTTCGTCCGGCCAGGTATCGCTGTGTGCATCAAAGTGGATCAGCGACAGCGGACCGTGCTTGCGGGCGTGAGCCTTGAGCAGCGGATAGGTGATGAAGTGATCACCGCCGAACGTCAGCATCGCACTGCCCGCGTTGAGGATGTGTTCGGCGTGGGCTTCGATGCTTTCCGGGGTCGACTGCGGCGAACCGTAATCGAAGTCGCAATCACCGAAGTCGACGACCGCCAGATGATCGAACGGATCGAAGGTCCATGGCCAGTGGCGCTCCCAGGCAATTCCGGTGGACGCGGCGCGAATTCCCCGCGGCCCGAAGCGCGCGCCGGGGCGGTTGCTGGTGGCGGTGTCGAACGGCACGCCGCTGACTGCCACGTCGACGCCGCGCAAATCGCGGCTGTAGCGGCGACGCATGAAACTGGTGATGCCGGCGTAAGTGCTTTCGGCGGCGGTGCCATACAGGCTGTCGCGGGTCATGGCCTGATCGTTTTGCATCGGGACGTCCATCTCGGGTTCCTTATTATTGGCGGCTACGAAAAGCGGTCCACATGCGAGTGCGCTGGCGCATGTCCTTGAGGCTCATGCTGCGATCGGCGTACAGCCGCTCGCGAACCTCATGCGGCGGGTAGATGTCCGGGTCGGTGCGCACCGCCTCATCCACCAACGGCGTCGCGGCCTGGTTGGCGGTGGCAAAGAACAGGGTGTTGGTCAGCGCCGCGACCGATTCCGGACGCAACATGAACTCGATGAACTGGCGCGCCGCTTCGGGGTGTGGCGCGTCCTTGGGAATCGCCAGGTTGTCCTGCCACACGAGGGTGCCTTCCTTGGGAATCCGGTAGGCGATTTCGTAGGGCTTGCCGGCCTTGCGTGCCTGATCGGCGGCCATGCTCGCATCGCCGTTGTAAGCCAACGCCAGGCAGACACTGCCATTGGCCAGATCATTGATCTGCCGCCCGCTGGCCACGTACAGCACCGAAGGCTGCAGCTTATGCAACAGCGCCTGGGCCGCTTCGAGATCGTCCTTGCTGGTGCTGTAGGGATCCTTGCCCAGATAGTGCAACGCCAGGCCGATCACTTCCTGGGGCGAGTCGATGATCGCAATGCCGCAGTCCTTGAGCTGGCTGGCGTATTCGGGTTTGAACAACAGATCCAGGCTGTTGAGCGGCACGTTCGGCAAGCGTTTCTGTACCGCCTCGACATTCATCCCCAACCCCAGGGTGCCCCAGGTGTAAGGCACGCCATAGCGATTACCGGGGTCCACCGCCGCCAGTTTTTCCAGCAAATCCGGATCAAGGTTGGCGTAGCCCTTCAGACCTTCGTGGGGAATGGCTTTCAATGCGCCAGCCGCCAGGCCACGCGCCAATACGCTGGACGACGGCACCACGACGTCATAGCCGCTGCCGCCGGTGAGCAGTTTGGTTTCCAGCACTTCCGGCGCGTCGAAGGTGTCGTAGCGCACATGAATGCCGGTTTCCTGTTCGAAACGCTGCAGGGTTTCAGGGGCGACGTAATCGGCCCAACTGTAGAGATTGACAACGTTGTCCTCGGCCTGGGCCACTGCGGCCATGGCAAGGAACAGCGCGGGGACACACATCTTGAACACGGTAGCCATGACGAACACCTGACCGGAGGAAGTGGTTGCAGGATGCGTCGTCGGATACATTGATAAAATATAAAGATTATTAACCTGACATTACCCAGGAGTAATGTTTGATGCTCGGTCAACTCCACGATCTGGATCTGCACCTGTTGCGCCTGTTTGTCAGCGTGGTGGAGTGTGGCGGCTTCAGCGCGGCCCAGGGTGAACTGGGCCTGAGCCAGTCCAGCATCAGCCAGCAAATGGCCAAACTGGAAACCCGCCTCGGCTATCGGTTGTGCAGCCGTGGCAAGGGCGGATTCAGCATCACGCCCAAGGGTGAACAACTGCTCAGTGCGACCCGAGGACTGTTCGAATCCATCGAAGCATTCCGTCACCAATCCAACGGCGTGGCCGGGCGCTTGATCGGCGAAGTGCGCCTGGGCTTGTCCGAAGCCCTGGACCCATCGGTGTTGCAACAGGTGGCCGAAGCGATCCGGCGTTTTCGCGAACGCGACGAATCGGTGCGCATTGAATTGATGAGCGCCATGCCTGGCGAAATGGAGCGTTTGCTGCTGCAACAGCGGCTGGACCTGGCCATCGGCTATTTCTCCCAGGTGCAAAGTGCTTTTGACTATCGCGAGCTGTTTACCGAAACCCAGCACCTGTACTGCGCGGCGGGCCATCTGCTGTTCAACAACGACGCGCCGGATGACCTGGCGCTGCAAGCTTGCGACCGGGTCGATCACCCTTACCGCTTCCTGCGTAGCGACGAGCCATTCCAGGGCAAGCTGTGCTCGGCGCGGTCGGAACAAGTCGAAGGCACCCTCGCCTTCATTCTGTCCGGCAAGCATGTCGGCTATCTGCCTGAGCACTTTGCTCGTCACTGGGAAGACAAGGGGCTGCTGCGGGTGGTACGCCGCGAAGGCATGAGCTTCGACGTAGCGTTTCACCTGGCCCGGCACCGGGCGCAGGTGCCGGGGGATGCGCAGAAGGCGTTCGAGGAAGACTTGTTGGCGGCGTTTGCGGCGTCCGTCTGATCTTTACTGCATTCTGTGGCGAGGGAGCTTGCTCCCGTTGGGCTGCGAAGCGGCCCTAAAATCGGCTAGCGCGGTATTTCAGTCAAACCTCATGTACCGGATTTACGACTGCTGCGCAGCCGAGCGGGAGCAAGCTCCCTCGCCACAGGGTTGGTGGTAAACCCGAGTTTCTGTTTCAGACTCTTTCTGGCATCCTGCGCCTCCATTTTCTGACCCGGCCCACCCCTGGACCATGAACGCCTCTGAAAAAC
The DNA here is from genome assembly GCF_054071155.1 of Pseudomonas sp. SDO5532_S415. Lineage (NCBI taxonomy): Bacteria > Pseudomonadati > Pseudomonadota > Gammaproteobacteria > Pseudomonadales > Pseudomonadaceae > Pseudomonas > Pseudomonas sp. SDO5532_S415. The sequence continues at coordinate 43,134 of NZ_JBSVWS010000008.1, forward strand.
TCCCTGCCCCACGCCACAATGACCTGATCTATGGCCTCGACGACCGCCCGCATCTGACCGCCACCGTGTTCGCCGCCCTGCAACATGTGCTTGCCAGTTTCGTCGGCATCATCACGCCGACGCTGATCATGGGCAGCGCCCTGGGCCTGCAAAGCGAGATTCCCTACCTGATCAGCATGGCGCTGTTCGTCTCGGGCCTGGGCACTTTCGTGCAGGCGCGACGCTTCGGTCCGATCGGTTCCGGCCTGCTGTGCCTGCAAGGCACCAGTTTCTCGTTCATCAGCGTGATCCTCAGTGCCGGTTTCATGGTCAAGGCCCGGGGTGGCGGCACCGATGAAATCCTCTCGACGATCTTCGGCGTGTGCTTCTTCGCCGCGTTCATCGAAGTGGTATTGAGCCAGTTCATCGGTAAGTTGCGCATGCTGATCACCCCGGTGGTGACCGGCACAATCATCACGCTGATGGGATTGTCGCTGATCAAGGTCGCCATGACCGATATTGCCGGCGGTTTCGGCGCCACCGACCTCGGCGCGGCCAGCCACCTGGGCTTGGCGGCGCTGGTGCTCGGGACCATCGTGGTGTTGAATCGGGTGGACGTACCCTTCCTGCGTCTGGGCGCGATTGTCATCGGCCTGACCCTCGGCTATGTCGTCGCCTGGCTGCTGGGCCACGTCGATTTCGCCAGCCTGCCCGCCGTACCGCTGATGAGCGTACCGGTGCCGTTCAAGTACGGTTTCTCCTTCGATTGGGTGGCGTTCGTGCCGGTGGCGGTGATTTTCCTGGTGTCGCCACTGGAAGCGGCCGGCGACCTGACCGCCAACTCGATGATCTCCCGGCAGCCGGTCAAAGGCCCGCTCTACATCCGCCGGATCAAGTCCGGGCTGTTGGCCGACGGTCTCAACTCGGCCATGGCCGCCGTGTTCAACAGCATGCCGATGGTGACTTTCGCCCAGAACAACGGCGTGATCCAGTTGACTGGCGTAGCCAGCCGTTACGTGGCGTTTTTCATTGCCGGGCTGCTGGTGGTACTGGGGCTGTTCCCGATGATCGGCGCGGTGCTGCAACTGATGCCCAAGCCGGTACTCGGTGGCGCCGAACTGGTGATGTTCGGCACCGTGGCCGTGGCCGGCATCAAGATCCTGGCCGAAGCGGGCCTGCATCGACGCAACATGCTGATCGTGGCGATTTCCATCGGCATGGGCCTGGGTGTGGCGGCCGTGCCGGAAGTCTTGCGCGAGCTGCCCAAGGCATTGCACAACATCTTCGAATCGCCAATCACTGTCGGCGCGCTGTGCGCGATCCTGTTGAATATCTTCCTGCCCGAGGAATTCATCGAGCTGGAAGAAGATGACTTTGATCCGGAAGCCTCGATCCTGCAGGTCATGGAAAACCCGGATGTCCCGGCCAAGGGTGAATCCGCTACAGCTGCGGTTGTCGCAAGGTTGAACAGTTAGATAAATGCTCGAGTCCTGCAGGAGCAAAGAATCGTTCACACATCCAATGTGGGAGCGAGCCTGCTCGCGAAGAGGTGGACACATCCGACATTGATGTCGACTGTTACACGGTCTTCGCGAGCAGGCTCGCTCCCACAGAGGTTATGCGGGGGGCTTGTTCGGCACGATGTGATTGGTGGACAGTAGCAAGCCGATAGCCGCTACATCTGAACCAGGGAGCTGCGAAGAACATGGACGCCACACCTGCCCTTTACACCGAACGCTTGATCCTGCGCCCGCTGGAGCTGGCCGATGCCGAGGCCATCCAGCAACAGTTCCCGCACTGGGAAGTGGTGCGTTACCTCAACGCCCTTGTGCCGTGGCCCTATCCCGCCGACGGTGCGCTCACCTACCTGCGCGACAATGCCCTGCCGGCAATTGCCCGTGGCGAGGAATGGCACTGGACGATTCGCTTGAAATCGGCACCCGGGCAGTTGATCGGCAACATCAGCCTGATGAACGAACAGGACAACAACCGAGGTTTCTGGCTTGCTCCAAAGTGGCAGGGTCAGGGCTTGATGACCGAAGCCAGTGAAGCAGTCACTGCCTACTGGTTCGAAACCCTGGGACAAGACGTCCTGCGGGTACCGAAAGCGGTGCCGAACATGGGTTCGCGCAAACTCTCGGAGCGCACCGGTATGCGTTTGATCGGCACCGATGAGGGCGATTTTGTCGGCGGGCGATTTGCCAAAGAGATCTGGGAAATCACCCGGCAAGAGTGGCTACAGCGGCGCTAGCGAACGCTTGCAGGAGCAAAGGGCCGTTCACACCCATCCACTGTGGGAGCGAGCCTGCTCGCGAAGAGGTCGGCACACTCAACATTAATGTCGAATGTTGCGCCGCCTTCGCGAGCAGGCTCGCTCCCACAAGGGTTACGAGGTGAAACGGACACCCGGTTTAGCCCGCTCATCCACCGTCAACTCAAACACATCCGGGCGCGCGTAATGTCCGACCACGTCGTAATCGTACCGGGCGCGGATCAAGTCATCGGTGTCGATTGGCGCCGTGATCAAACCGGCCTCGCCACGCAATGGCCCGGCCAGGATGTCGCCCGTGGGACCTACGATCACGCTGCCGCCGGCAATTAACGGTCGATCCGCCGGCCAGTTCGCCACTTCAATACCCAAGGCCTGCGGCGAGTCCTGAACCTGACAGGCGCTGACCACGAAGCAGCGGCCTTCATGGGCGATATGGCGCATGCTGATCTGCCACATCTCCCGCTCGTCCACCGTCGGCGCGCACCAGACTTCCACCCCTTTGGCATACATCGCGGTGCGTAGCAGCGGCATCATGTTTTCCCAGCACACCACCGCGCCGATCCGCCCGACCTGACTGTCGATCACCGGCAGGGTCGAGCCATCGCCCTTGCCCCAGATCAGCCGCTCCGTGCCGGTCGGCATCAGCTTGCGATGCTTGCCTGCCAGCCCCGCCTGCGGGTCGAAATACAACGCGGTGCAATACAACGTGCTACCCGCCCGCTCGATGACGCCGATGACCAGATTCGCACCCGTGCGCGCAGCCAGGCCGGCCAGCGCTTCGGTTTCTGCGCCGGGGACATCGATGGCATTGGCAAAATATCGGGCAAAGGCCTCGCGTCCTTCCGGCAGCCGATAACCCAACTGCGTACCAAAACCCTCGCCCTTGGGGTAGCCACCGAGCAGCGCCTCGGGCATCACCACCAGGGTGGCGCCGGATTCGATAATCGCGTGTTCATAGGACAGGATCTGTTCCAGAGTCTGTGCCTTGCCGCCGGGCAAGGCTCCGATTTGCAGGGCGGCAACAATTGACTTGGGCATTGAGAAAGCTCCATTGGCGTCTGGTGTTGCTCATTTTCAAGCGCCACGGGGCCATGAATAAAGCCCCATTCATTGCTGAATGATATGAACCAGATAAATATCGACGACTCCGTGAAAAACGGATCGCCTGGTCAATGATTCTTCGAACACCGGCTACTCTCTACTTCGCTGTGGCAAAACACAGCGGTATCGGGATTCGAGGATCAGGATGAATAAAACCAAAAGACACCTGCTGGGCCTGGCGACCTTGTTGCCAGCCGTCCTTGCCCAGGCCGATGACGGCGGCATCAGTTTCTGGTTGCCAGGCCAGTTCGGCGCACTGGCCGCGGCGCCTACCGAACCCGGCTGGAGCCTGCCGCTGATTTACTATCACCTCAGCGCCGAAGATGACGCCAACAAAGGCATTCCACGCGGTGGACGAACCACCTTTGGTCTTGATGCCAAAGCAGATCTGTTGTTCGCCTTCCCGACCTATACCTTTGCCGAACCTTTGCTCGGCGCCCAGGCCGCCATTGCGTTGGGCGCCGCGGTCGCTCGCTCCGAAGCCAATGTCGATGTAACGCTGACGGGGCCACGGGGCCGTACCTTTTCCGGCGGCACGGACGACAGTTTGAAGGGGGCCAGCGATCTCTATTTATTGGGCACCCTGAAATGGAACCAGGGCGTTCACAATTTCATGGTCTACAGCATGGGCAATATTCCGGTCGGTGCCTACGACCCGGACAGGCTGGTCAACATCGGCCTGGGTCATGCGTCTCTGGATGCGGGGGGCGGCTACACCTGGTTTGACAAGAAGAACGAGTTCTCCGCCGTAGCCGGCATGACCTACAACTGGGAAAACACCGACACCGACTATCAGAACGGCATCGATGCACACCTGGACTTGAGTGCCTCGCACTTCATTACCGACCAGACCCACCTGGGCCTCGTCGGCTACGTTTTCCATCAGGTCACGGGCGACAGCGGAAGCGGTGCCGTGTTGGGTGATTTCAAGTCCAAAGTCAGTGCCATCGGCCCTCAGGCCGGACACTTCTTCAAGGTGGGGAAAACGCTCTGGTACACCAACCTCAAGGGCTACTACGAGTTCGACGCGAAGAATCGGCCGGAGGGCTGGAACGCGTGGCTTACCCTGGTGGTTCCCCTATCCGAGTGACTTCCACATATCATGAACAGTGCTCCACTCACTGCTTAATGATATGAACCCAATGAATATCACCAACATCGATCTCAACCTGCTCAAAGTCTTCGAGGCGTTGCACGAGGAATCCAGCGCCAGCCGTGCCGCACTGCGCCTGGGTGTAACGCAGTCGGCCGTCAGCGCGGCCCTGCGTCGGTTGCGCGAGGTGTATGGCGATCAACTGTTCGTACGCACCGGTCGTGGCCTGTCGCCAACGCTCCAGGCCAATCAACTCAAGCCGGTGGTCAGCGATGCCCTGAACAAATGCCGCCAGAGTCTGGCAATGGTCGACCCCGGCGCCAGCCATTACGACGGCCGCTCCGTGACCGTGGGCATGTCGGATGATTTCGAGGTTGCCTACGGCCGGCGATTGATCGAAGAAGTCGCCCGCCGCGCGCCGAAGCTGCGCCTGATCTTCCGCCAGACACACAGCCAGATCGTTGCCCAGGCCCTGATGGAGCGCAGCATCGACCTGGCGATCACCGCTGGCGGGTTTGCCGAACGCCTGCTCAGTCGCCAGGTGTTGGGTGAAGGGGGTTACGCGTGTCTGGTGGATCCGCAGAGCCTGGGCGCAGACCAGCAAAACATCAGTCTTGAGGAGTTCGTTGCCCGCGAACACATCCTGGTGTCGTCGGGAGGTTTCATCGGCATCACCGACGAAGGACTCGCGGCGTTGGGCATGAGTCGACGCGTCTGTGCCTCGACCACCCATTTTGCGGCGTTGCCGTACCTGCTCAAGGACAGTCAGGCGGTGGCCACCATTCCGACCCACGCGGCCCAAGGCATCGCGACGTTAAGCGGACTGGTACTGCTGCCCTGCCCCCTTGCGTTGCCTCGCTACCCGATCGAACTGGGCTGGCGCACCAGCGCCCAGCTCGACCCGGTGGTGTTAAAGGTGCGCGAGGCGATCGTCGCGAGCTTTACGTAAGCGTTACTTGTTGGCGGCCATCAGGCGATTGACTTCGCTGCGCACCATGTTCGAGAACTCCGGTGGCGACATACCGTCGAGTTCGGCGCGGACCCACTCGGCCCATTTGCCTTTGCGTTTGGCGCGCTCACCAAACAACCGGGCGGCTTCGCCCTTGGCTTTGCCCAGGTTGTTTTGCCAGAGTTCGAACAGACGGGATTTTTCATCTTCAAGCGCAGCGCGCTCGGCAAGGGATTTGTCGGCCAGATTGAAGCTCATGGGAATTTCCTGCTGCGTAAATAGGCGACATCTTACACTGTAGGAAGAATCGTCCTGAGCAGGATTTGCATCCGGATCGAGTCTGCGCGCAAAGTCGCTGCAACTTTTTCAATCGCAGCGCACTCCATTGTTCACTGTCCACTCACCTGCAAGGAGTACTTCAATGGCCCGCAAAACCGCCGCCCAAGCCACCGAAGACCAAATCAAGGATCAAGCCTTCAGCGAGCTTCAGGCTCTGATCGAAGAGTCGGAAAAACTGCTCAAAAGCAGCGCCTCACTGGTGGGTGAGGAAGCAGAGACACTGCGAGGGCAAATCGCCCTGAAACTCCAGCAGGCCCGGGACTCGGTGACCAGCGTGCGTAACCGGACACTGCCCGCGGTCGAAGCCACCGAAACCTACATCGGCGGTCATCCCTGGCAAACCGTGGCGGTTTCCGCCGGTTTCGGTCTGGTGGTGGGGTTGCTGCTGGCCCGCCGGTAAACAGCACACGCAAAATTCAGAATTGGATTGCAATCCCCCTGTGGGAGCGAGCCTGCTCGCGAAGACGGCGTATCAGTCGACATCAATGGTGCCTGACACACCGCTTTCGCGAGCAAGCCCGCTCCCACATTGATTGCGTTTAACTCAAACCAGCCAGTTCCCGCAGATTCGCCAGCGTCTGCGCATCCAGCGCAATGCCATTGTCCTGCGATTTGGCACGTTGATAATGGCGTCGATCCCCCGGCAATCGTTTCAATCCCACGCCATGCATCTGCCGCACCAGCTCCTGGCTGCGCTCGGCAAAGCTCTGCCCGGCGGCCTTGCTCGGGTCGATGACGATCAGCAACTGACCGGTCCACGGCGTCTTGGCGCCGGGGTGATTTTTCCAGTCGAACTCGAAAGAAAAATTGCCCCCGGTCAACGCTGCGGCCAACAGCTCGACCATCATCGACAACGCCGAGCCCTTGTGCCCGCCGAACGGCAGCAACGCGCCGCCTTCGAGAATCGCTTTCGGATCCTGGGTCGGCTGACCGAGGCCGTCCACGCCCATGCCCGGTGGCAAGCGCTCGCCCTTGCGTGCGGCAATCTGCACATCGCCATGGGCAATGGCGCTGGTGGCCAGATCGAACACAATCGGCTCGCCGTCGGCACGAGGCGCGGCAAAGGCGATGGGGTTGGTGCCGAACAACGGGCGGTCGGCGCCGTGGGGCACCACACAGGTCATGCTATTGACCACACTGAGCGCCACCAGTCCTTCATAGGCGAACGGTTCGACGTCCGGCCACAGCGCAGCGAAATGGTGCGAGTTGCGGATGGCCAGCACCGCGATGCCGGCACTGCGGGCCTTTTCCACCAGCAAGGCACGTGCCGCCGCGAGCGCCGGTTGCGCAAAGCCGTTGCCGGCATCGACCCGCACAAACCCCGAAGCCACATCCTCGACCAGCGGAACGGCCTTGCCATTCACCCATCCGCTCTGCAACGTCGATACATACCCGGGCATGCGAAACACCCCGTGACTGTGGGCACCGTCGCGCTCGGCGCCGGCACAATTTTCGGCCAACACCCGAGCGACGTCGGCCGAAGTGCCGTGACGCAGGAATATCTTCTCAAGCAATGCTGTCAGCTCGGCGAGGGACAGTTTTTGCGAGACATCAGTAGACACATGATCGAGTGGTGCAGACATCTGAAGCTCCAGACTAATTATTGGAGGGAACAACAGCATAGGTAGACCGCCGATTAACAACGCGCGGCGAGCGACCTGTCAACCCTTCGCTTGCGCCTGTTTGCACAAACACCGGTTGCCCGTGCGTTAACTATCTACCGCCTGCGCCCTGGTACCGTTTTCTAGTCTCGACGCTCCATCCATTGGCGCTCTGCGTAGTGCCTTGCACGAGACTCGACAATGTCTGCATCCGTTACTCCACTGTTTTTCCCTGAAGCCCTGAATTCCCCCGGGCGTTGGACTGAACTGGGCAAAACCCATGGGTTGACGCAAAAGGATTTCGAATGGTTCAGCCACGTGAAACTGGCCAGCCATGCGTTACGCAATCAACAAAAATCGCCGATGCTCGCCGAAAGAATCCTGGTCGGTACGGGCGAGTTGTCTCTCCCCCTGGCAGGCTGTTTTGTGCTGAGCGCCACGCCCGATGACAAAGGCGAGATTCTCTACACGCCTTATGCAGGCATAAAGAAATTCAAGAGTCGCACAGCGCTGTCCACACAAATCAAAAACCAATTGGATAGCGCGGAAGAAGACGATGACTTGCTTGCATTCATGTCATTGTCCGCACGCAGGACGCTGGCCGAAGCCACTGATTTCACCGTGAAGTTCGAGACCATCGACGGGAACGTATTCGGCGATCAGAGCGCCGTGATCAAAACCAACCAGCGCGGCAACGATCAAGCCATGCTCGATGAACTCAAAAAGCTGCCATCGCTCACAGCCCTGCTCGACACCGTACTTGATGAATTACTGCAGTCAGACTTTCCGGGTGTGAAACAAAGCGAGATGCAGGTCAACTTTTACTCCGAAGCAGCCACCGAGAACATCGAGGGCACCACATCGACACGACGCTGGATCAAATCCATGTCCCTGGGTGAGTCGGTGCTGTTGTACTACCGTCATCAGCAATGGCCCACCGGGCACTACCCGGAGTTTTCTCACAGCAAAAAAACGCCGGTGAAGCAGGACCTGCAACGCTGGGAAACGGCGGTAAAAACCGCCTCAAGCAGTTTGATCAGTCAGTTGTCGAAAGAACTGCAAAATTACTGGGACAAGGCGAGTGTCGATGGAGCAACCCGTCGCGAGTTCTTTTCCCGGGCCATTCTTGAGAAAGCGCGGGCCGAACTGCTGCTCAAGCGCGAGGCTGGGGTCATCACCCCTGAGCAAAGCCGAACGTTGCACTCGCTTTTCGAGTCTTCCTCCGCCCTGACCCTCGAAACCGTGCGGTTGTGGGAATACCAGCCGAACTTCGTAGAGCTCGCCGGGTCGCTGATGATCAGCAAGGACAGCGCCCATGCTTTCCTCTACACCCCTAGCCGGGGATTGCTGGTCCTGAAGGACTATCAGTACCTGAAGAACACCCTGGTGACAAAATCAATCTCGGCCGGTCACGACGATGAACTCTACGGTCTCATGAGTCTTGAGGAGCGCCGCCTTTTCATCGGCTTCCATCAACCGCAAATCTCCGGTGCCGCGATAACCGGCTCGGTGTTCAAGACGCTGTTTGAGTCAATCATCAGCAAACAAGTGCAAAATATGGACTATGCCCTGCAGGTACTGCGGCAAAGCGACGACGCGGTGGACATCCATGCCTTGTTCGACAAGGCGTTGGACATACGCTCAATGGTCGGCGAGCAACTTCTGACGCTGGACGCCGATGAACGCTGGAGCACCCGACCGGCCTGGTTGGACAATTTCCAATCTTCGATGGTGCTGGCCGATACCGCGGCGATTTACGTCAAGACCCTCACGTCTATCGAATCGCCGATCAACAGTGAATTCGCCGGCCAACCGATCAACACGAAGGCCGCACAGCGAGCGTATCTGGAAAACATGAAACCACGGCTGGCCCATGCGCTTTCCGTGGGCGTACGCGCAGAGGCCGCCCTGCGAGAACTGGATGGCACCCTGCGCAATGCCGATTGGCATCTGGTTGATAACGTTTTCAACCCGGAGCGGGCCGACCGCAAAACGCGCCGTGTGATCAATAGATTCCGCCCGGACGTTTTTTCCCTGGTGCTGGAGTGTTCCGGCCAGAAGAACGTGTTGCCTTTGGCCCATTGCGTGCTGTTGACCGAACGGGGCGGACTCGATATCCAGCATTCCGGGCGAGCCATCCTGTGGACGCCGGCGGCCGGGCTGGAGGTGTTCGCCACGGTCGGCATCGCACGGCAGCAACTCGACCTGCGCCTGCGCGATGCTGAAAAACGCCTGGAACTGCTGGAGAACCTCAGCCCCGACCAGTATCAATTCCACCGTCGCTACACGCTCAACAGGCTGCAACTGATCGAAGGCAACGTTTTGCAGCATGTGGCGCAATCCGCCATTGATCACTTCCTGGGGCGGTGTGAATCCATACGCTCATTGGACGTGAGCGACACACTACAAAACAAGGCGCTCAAAAAGCTGACGCAGACCCCCATCGATATCAACTTGCGAAGAGCCGCGTCGATCGCCGAGGCCATCACTCGCCAACATTCCCTGCCGGGATGGCTGGGCATGGCGTCCGTCGAAGAACAACAGTTGCACCTCGAATTGTTGCAGCAATACAGCCACAACGTGACCGACGACAAGGACTACCTGCACGGCGTGCAAACGCTGGCGGACTATGTTCGTCAGACACTCCGATCGCTGCTGACGAGCCGCTTCCCCGGACAAACCCTTGATCCCGACAAGATCGAGATTTCCCCGCAACTGGCCTTGGCGGGGCCTGCGCAAAGCCTGACCGATTTTGCCTTGAACCACGTCAACATCGCCCAGGGCACGGGGTTTCGGGTCGCCTCGAAAACCGCTGACGCCCTGCCGGCCGGTCTGAACCAGGCGGCCGTCAGGCAGTTGTTACTGTCACTGAATATCCGGCAAGATTTTGGCAAAAAACTGACGGACGCACTGTCGGGCACCGATGCCGCTGAACGAACGTTGCGATTTACCCAACAACTGCCGTGGCAACTGTTGCAGCACGCCCATGCCTTGAAACTGCAACGGCATCTGTCCACCAACGGTTTCGACTTGATCCGCCAGGTCCTCGATATGCCGGATGCCACCGCCCGCCACACGGTCAAAGGCGCCCACGCCATCATCAGGCCGCTGGAACTGATCAAGACTGCCGGCGCCACCGCCGTCAAAGCCCTGGGCCTGTACCTGATTGGCCCCGGGACCGGACAAAAAGGATCACATATCCTGTTTGCGCCCTATCGCACGGGGCCGGTATTCGCTGAGTTCGACACCGAGGCCGAACTTGTCGCGGCAATCAACACGCCTGGGGAGCTTCAGGATCTGATTATCCGGCGTCTTCCGGAAAATCAGCAGGTATCGTTTCGCAGCCTGTTCGAGTCAAACATCGGCGAAACCAGTGAAATCACCCTCGGTTCCACCGCCATCGAGGGCAACGTGCTCATCCGGTTTTTCAATGACAACGCCAGCCTGCTTGCGCAGATGCTCGGCAGCCAGTCGAAACCAAGCGAGCAGTCGGACTGGCACGTGGTCAAACAGTTGTTCAGCTCCGGCACCAGACAAGTCTCAAGCCTCTTGCCGGGCAAACTTTCGCGCATCCCGTTTTTGTGGCAAAGCTTCAAGGATTTCAAGGACTCCGCTCAAGCGTTGCAGGACCATCATTGGAAACGTGCAGTGCGGGGCTTTATCGCCGGAGCCGCGCAAATGATTTCGCTGGGCAGGCTGGAATTGGAGGCTTCGCCGATCCCTGAGCAATCGGCTTGCGACACCGCGCCGGTCGATACCACTGTAGTCGCGCAGCCATGGTCGCAGGTGAAATCCACTTCACCTCTGCGCACTCTGCTGCAGCATTTTGAAGTCTCGTCCGTTCAACTGAAGGATCTGAAAAAAGACAGCGCCAACGGGACGTACCTGGATGCAACCGGCAAACATCAATATGCCCCCATTGCAGGCAAGGTCTATCCCGTACAAAAAGCCGACAAGGTATGGCGGGTGATCAACGACAAGCAAGAAGGCCCTGCTCTGCTGGCCACCTCTGATAAACAACTGGTCATCGATCCGGGCACGCGCGGCATTGGCTACGGAAAAGCCTTGTCTAAAGTGTCGAAAAAGCATGACGAATTTGTCACCAGCTACCAAGCGCGGCAGGTTTTGAACATAGAAGCACGAGGGATGACGGAAATTCGTGCCAAATTCCCGGCCAAGGCTGCCATGCTGGTTAGCGCAATTGATCTGGCGCGCTTTTACGCATTCAACGCCCTGCACAACCTCAGTCAACTCAGGGGGCTCACCCCGGGCACACGACTGGAGACATTCCTTAAAGAGTTCTTTGATGTCAGCAACGTCGATGCAAACCTGCTGGACAAGATCAAGGAAGCCATCGTGCCCGTCTGCAACGACCTGGTGGATCCCGATAACGACCTGCTCAATGACGATCGTCTGGTCGTCGGTTCAAACAGAAACGTGAATTCCGATGTGATCGCTTTCACCGACGCAAACGACCCACTCAAGCGCGTGCATTTCTCGGAGCATTTTTTTGCACCTGGTCTTGATTGGTATGAATACTCGTTGACTGAACCTTTTGATGTCATCACCCACAGTCAGGCTTCCACGATCACGCACGAAATATCGCATCAGAGCAAAAAATCGGTGGATATCGTGTACGTGGAGTCGAGGCGCCCGTTCAGTGATCTTGTGGAGACCCTGACCGAGCAGGGCCAGGAAATGAAACAGGAGCAGATCGAGCTTCAGCGAAATGCATTGTCGTTGGACACCCCCAGGGAGAAGTTGTTTTCCAGATGGAACGATAATCTGAATGAGTGGATCGATTTGGATTTTACTGATATCGACCACGATGCAGTCGACGCGATCCTGGAAATAACCGGTCGCGACACAATCGACGAAGCGCGGGATGACTTCCTGGATGAAAATAACGCAGAGCCTCGAATCAACATCATTTTGCGCAATGCCGACTCGATAGCCCGGCTGATAAGCGAAATGGGTCGACAACTGGACCCGATGCCGGCGGCCAATCCCTGATGGTCAACGCCGCCTGTAGGAGCGAGCGCCTACAGGCGTGATAGATCGTTTTGATCATTTTTTCACGTCGTTTACGGATAATGCTGCCCATGGGCGCTGCCTTTGCGCCCACGCACGCGAAAAAATCTGCACTTTGATGTTTAATTGCCATGATCGATGTTCTCGCAGGCTGCCCTCAAGGTTAGAATGGCGCAAATCAGGATGAGTCAATGACCGACAGCCCTTTCTCACAAGCCGAATACGACGCTATCACCGATGCCGCTGCGCACTGGTGCATGCGCTTGCACGCCGATGACTGCACGCCACAAGAGCGCGTGGCGTTCGAGCAGTGGCGGGATGCACATCCGTTGCACGCCTTCGAGTACGAGGCGATGTTGGAAATCTGGGAAGTCGCGGGCGATCTGCCGCGCCCGGAGCCTGCCATGGTGCCGTTGGTTCAAGTGAAACCGCAAACCCCATGGCGCACCTTCGGCATGGCCGCCGCTGTCTGCGCGCTGGCGCTACCGTTGGCGGCCTATAGCGGCTGGAACCTGGGGTGGCTGCCCAATTCGTATGAGCACTTCGAGGCCAGCGACAATGTGCGCAAAGTCACCTTGAAGGACGGCAGCCAGGTCGAACTGAACCTGGGCAGCGAGCTGACTTACAGCAACTACAAGGATCGTCGTCAGGTCACCCTGGAAAAAGGCGAGGCCTTCTTCAGCGTCAGCCACGACACCGCCCACCCCTTCATCGTCAAGGCGGCCGAAGGCAAGATCCGGGTGACCGGGACCCGGTTCAACGTCTGGATGTATGAAGACCAGGTGAAAGTGAACCTGATTGAAGGCTCGGTGCTGGTCAGCAGCAACGATGACTTGCCGGGGGACGGTTTGAGGCTGGGTCCGTCGATGCAGGCAAGTTATGGCCATGGCGATTTCATTCCACGGATCAGCCAGACCTACGACAATGACAACTCGCTGGCCTGGCGCAGCGGCAAACTGGTACTCGACAATCTGGCGCTCAACGACGCGCTGCCGCTGATCAATCGTTACCTGGAAACGCCCTTGGTCGTCGCCGACAACAGCACCGGCGCGATCCGCATCGGCGGCATCTACAACATCAAGGAACTCAACACCCTGGTAGCAACGCTGCCCAAGGTGCTGCCGATCTACCTGACGCGCAACAAGGACGGCAACCCGGTCCTCAATTCGATTCCGCAGCGCACTCCAAAAAGCTGAAGGCCGCCACCCTTGCGGGGAGCGGCCTTCATGCATCGCTCAAACACCTGTCATTTTACTGCGCAACCACCTTTTCGTCCTGTTCGCGGATAGTCTGCGCCTGATAGTTCGGATCCGATTTGATCTGCTGCTCGGTAAACGGCAACACGCTTAGTTGCTTCTTCGAAAACGCCAGGGTCTGGTCATTGGCGTGTTTCGACGCCGGATCACTGGACAGCGAGAATGCCAGCACCCCGTGAGCCTGCGGTCCCTTTTCGTCGAAGGTCACCACCTGCAAGTAGCTGGTGCCACTGACGACTTCGCGCTTGCCGTCGCTTCTGGGCACGCTCTGAATGGCGTTATACACACCCAGCGTCCCCGGCCCGCCATGGATCGGCGTTTGCCGGCCACCGCTGCTGACCACCTGGATATCGCCCCAACGGCTGTTCGGCTTCAGTCCTGACGCATTGACCTGCTCGACCGACGCCAGCATCGCCTGGCGCAACGCCTGCGCCACCTCAGGACGGTCGACCGCCAGGCCACGCGGTGTGTGTTGCGGGTCTTTCGGATCAAACGCCACGCGCCAGACATCAGGGGCCTGTTCGAGAGGCTCCATGACATTCTGGAAATGCACGAAGCCCAGGCCACTGTCGAGATTCGCCTTGCGATCCCAGGCCTTGAGACTGGCACACAGCGGCGCCAGGGTTTTGCCATCGGCCCCCAGATCGGCCGCGCAGAATTGCAGCAGGTCCGGCATGACTTGCGCGGCCTGATATACCTGATCATCCATCACCATGTGTTGCAGATCCGTTGCCTTGAGCGGGCCGGCCTTGGCCAGTGTCCTCAGGCGATCCAGGGCAAATCGCGAGCGCAAGCCCAAAGGCTGGCTGTCCTGGCTGATCAATGGCGAAAAACCGGTCAGCGGCTGTGCCGGGTTGGCCATCCACGCAGAATCATTGGAGTGCTGCACGAAGTCCCTGCGCAGCAGTTGCGGCAACTTGTCCGAGGCATAAATGCCCTTTTGCGCCGCCTGCGGGTCGATGTCCCAGGCGCAGGCGCTGTTGGAGCCGTCGAGAACGATCATCTGCAAGCCAATGCGCGGGTCGCTGCACTGTGCCAGCTTCTCGGCGCTGACGTTCGGCACCACCGACAGGTTCATGTACAGCGTTTGCCCCTGATCGTCTGCCGCCAGGGTGTTGACCCACGGAATACCCTGGATCTTGTGCACCGAATCCTGAAACTCCTTGAGGTTGTCGGCACGGTTCATGGCGTACCACTGCTGCAATACGCGGTCGTTATCCAGGTTGGCGTCGCGCAAGCTGTAGGCGAACTGATTGTCCCAGTCCAGTTTCCCGGGCCACTGCACGATCGGGCCGAACTGCGAGCTGTAGACCACATGGGAAACCGCCTTGACCGAACCGTCCGGCTGCCTCACGTCAACCGTCAGCGTCTGTTTGTGCATGGGCAAGGATTTGCCGTCGAGCAGGTACCGGGTCGAATCCTTGGGGTCCAGTTGCAGGCGGTACAGGGTGAAATGCTTGGACGAATCCACGGTGTGGGTCCAGGCCAGGTGCTGGTTGAAGCCAATGTTGATCAAAGGTAGCCCCGGCAACGCAGCGCCCATCACGTCCAGTTTGCCGGGAATGGTCAGGTGCATCTGATAAAAGCGCATGCCGCCGACCCACGGGAAGTGCGGATTGGCCAGCAACATGCCGCGCCCGTTGAAGGAACGCTCTCCGCCTACCGCTACGGCATTGCTGCCACGGTCGAGAGCAAACCGTTGCATACGCGAGTCGGCTACCTGAAACGCCGACTGTTTTCCGGCATTCGTCGTGGCGGCAACCGGTGGTGTGGCGCCCGTCAGCGCTTCGGCAAACTGACCTACGCCACCTTCCACCAGCAGGCGACGGGTCAGCTTGACCAGATCCTCGGCGGTGATTTCCCGCACCCAATCGCCCTGGCACTGCTGCGGCAGCCCCTGGGTCCGACGCTCTGTCAGGGACCGGTTATATCCGGCCACATAGCCCTCGACCAGCGCGCGCACCTCCGGGGGTTGCGCCTGCCAGAACCCGGCAACGGCCTGGGGCGTGTTCAGCCAGGTGAAAAACAGATCGCTGACCCGGTTCTCGCGCTCTTCCACCGTGAACTGATCCGGACCGAAAAATCGCGAACGTTGACCGTTCACCGTGACGATCTCATTGGCCAGCAAACACAGGTTATCCTGAGCATAGGCATAGCCGGTTCCGTAACCGAGCCCCCGCTCGTTCTCGGCCCGAATATGTGGCACGCCGAAACTGGTCCGGCGGATATCGGCACTGGCCTGCTCAGGCTGGCTGCGGGCGTTCGCCGCAAGACTCAGCCCCAGAAACACACCTGCCAGGCTCAACCTGGTTAACTGGCTGGAAATAATCACACTCGCTCCTGATCGAAAAACGATGGTCACAGTTCTGCGTACTGACACGCACTGCGCATCCTTTCAGGGACGAATCAAACGGCAAAAATTTAGGAGAAAAGACCGCGATCCAGCGGCGGCTTACAGACCGCTAACGCCATGATGACGAAATTTCTACATTTAAGTCTTCATGATTTGCGTGGCTCATACGTCTTGTTAGGCAAGAGCGCCCATTTTTCCTGATCAGGCTCTGAAAAGGAGTTTTTGCAATGTACAACTCGCAACTGCCAACGGACGGTAGCAACACGCCAAAGAGCACTTCCATCGGGGTCGGAGTCTTCGACCAGCGTACCGAGCGCCACGGCAACGAGCGGATTCGCTTCCTGCTCAAAAGCTTTGGCCTGCGAACCAGTCTGATTCGTCTCAAAGTCATCGACGCCCTGCTGACGGCCGCCGAAAACGACCGCAGCCTGGGTGTGCGCGGGGTGCACAGTCACTTGCTGGATCTGGATATTCCCCTGTCCTTCCTGAGCGTGCGCGAAGTGTTGAAACGCCTGTGCAGCGAAGGCGTGATCGTGCTCAACGAAGACAAAAGCTACAGCCTGGACCCGCGGGCTGCTGCGGTTTTGCAGCACCACTGATAACGCTCCCACAGTTGAACCGGGTGCATCGGCAAAAGTCAGGTCGGCTGTCAGGCCGCCTCGCTTTGGCTTTTCGCGGTGCTTGCCCCCTCGAGAGGCTTCGTTCCGGTTCTGCGCAGTGGGCAACCCGGCATGGATGCCGGGTTAGCCGCCCCCGGCCATGGATGGCCGATGGCGGCGGGCCCACGGAGCAGGACCGGAGCGAGGGCATGCCGAGCCTCGGCGAGGCACCGAACGAAAGGGGCAGAGCGCTTTGGTTACTTTCGCGCTTTTCGAAAGTGACCCGCCGTAAAGGCGGAACCTTAAGTCGGCCATCACCAAAATCATGGATATTCACTCAATCCAAGGTGAACCTGAACATCAAACCTCAGGGCTTGACCTTGCGCCGCATCACACCATTGATGACCACCACGACCACCGCCACGCCAATGGCGATGTACTGGAACAGTTTTTCGCTGATAACCCCGGTGTTCTGCAAATAAGTCAGGCCAAACATGATCCCCAGCACGGCCAGGGCGATCAGAAGGGAATATTTCAAACGTTGCGACTGGGTCATGGGCCTTTTCCTGAATGTAAGCCTGAAACTGAAAAAAATGTATCCGCTTTGTATCCGCACGCATGCCAAGTCCCTACCGTTTTCCGGGGATGGGGCGCAGCAAACAGGGTCTCATGTTACAGCCGATGAAGCGTTTTGGCTTCATTGCGGCGATAACCATGAGGATTTTCAAATGTTGCGTCGAATCACACTGCTGATTCCCCTGCTGGCCCTGCTTTCCCTGAGCGGCTGTATCGTCTTCCCCCACGGTGGCTGGCACCATGACCGTCACTACGACGACCGGGGCGGACCGGGTTACTACCCGCATCGATAGCAATCCGGATCTTCTGCAGAAGCTGAGCTTGCTCGCGATGGACGTCAACGATAACGCGGGCTACCGAATGATCGCGTTGCCCGAACGTTTTTTGCGAGCAGGCTTGCTCGCACAGAGGCAATGCCTCGGACACATAACTGACAAATCTGTAATGTCGCCCTCATCTGACTGACAGCGTTGATCTAAGATCATGAAGCTGCCGAGCTTGTAGTAATTCGAAACAAACCTTGAAGGTATGGCCGGCAAAACCGGTCAAAATGCGTTTTTTCGCCCGCAATCCGAGACCCGTCACGACATGCGAACCCCTCTGCGTCTGGCTGCCTTGAGCGCCCTGTTCATTTCCTCCCTGGTCCAGGCCGCCGACCTGATCCCGATTGAAGTTCACCGCGACGCCAATTGCGGCTGCTGCAAGAAATGGATCAGCCACCTGGAGGCCAACGGTTTCAAGGTCGAGGATCATGTCGAAGCCAACATGAGCCAGTTCAAGCAAGCGCATGGCGTGCCACCGCGCCTGGCGTCGTGCCACACCGGTTTGATCAACGGCAAATTCGTCGAAGGCCATGTCCCGGCCGATCAGGTTTTGGCCCTGAGCAAGCGCGATGACCTTCTGGGCGTGGCCGCACCCGGCATGCCCATGGGATCACCGGGCATGGAAATGGACGGCATGAGCGATGCCTATCAAGTGATCGGCCTGAAAAAGGACGGCACGGATGTCATCGTGGCGGACTACCCCGCCCATTGATCTTCGGCGCCTACATCAGTTTGTTTCTGGCGGCCTTCGGTGCCGCCACACTGCTGCCCCTGCAATCCGAAGCCGTGCTGGTCGGCCTGTTGCTCAGCGACCGGTATTGGCTGTGGTCACTGCTGGCGGTGGCGACACTGGGCAATGTCCTCGGCTCGCTGGTGAACTGGTGGCTGGGGCGTGCCATCGAGCGCTTCCGCGACCGGCGCTGGTTTCCGGTCAGCCCTGCCCATCTGGAAAAAGCCCGAATCCATTATCAGCGCTATGGTCATTGGTCGTTGCTGCTCAGTTGGCTGCCGGTGATCGGCGATCCGCTGACCCTGGTTGCCGGGGTGATGCGCGAACCGCTGGGGCGCTTCCTGCTGATCGTGACCCTGGCCAAAGGTGCCCGTTATGGGGTGCTGGCCCTGGCCACGGTGGGCTGGATGGGTTGAACCAACCGGCGTGGCCATTGCCTGTTTAATGTCGCCCTAATCATGCCGATCCAGCATCGGCGGATTTCCAATGGAGCTCCCCCATGCCTTTGCCCCTCACCCGCTGGCTGCCCGGTCTGCTGCTGACCGCCGCCCTGCCCGTCATCGCTCACGCCGAGGCCCCGGCATATGGCCCCGAACTGCAAGGTTTCGAGTACCCCTACACGGTCAAGCATTTCGCCTTCGAGTCCCAGGGTAAATCCCTGCAGATGGGGTACATGGACGTCGCCGCCCATGGCAAGGCCAACGGGCGCAGCGTGGTGCTGATGCATGGCAAGAACTTCTGCGGCGCGACCTGGGAAACCTCGATCAAGGCCCTGAGCGACGCCGGTTACCGGGTCATCGCCCCGGATCAGATCGGCTTTTGCACTTCCAGCAAGCCGGACCACTATCAATACAGCTTCCAGCAACTGGCGAACAACACCCAGCAATTGCTCAAGGCCCTCGGCATCCAGAAAGCCACCCTGCTCGGCCACTCCACCGGCGGCATGCTCGCCACTCGCTATGCCTTGCAATACCCCGAACAGGTCGAACAACTGGCCCTGGTCAACCCTATCGGCCTGGAGGACTGGAAAGCCCTCGGCGTACCTTATCGCACGGTGGATCAATGGTACGAGCGCGAGCTGAAGCTCACGGCCGAAGGGATCCGCAACTACGAACGCAACACCTATTACGGCGGACGCTGGAAGCCTGAGTTCGACCGCTGGGTGGACATGCTCGCCGGCCTGAACAAAGGCCCGGGGCATACGCAAGTCGCGTGGAATTCGGCCCTGATCTACGACATGATCTTCACCCAGCCGGTGTACTACGAATTCCAGAACCTGAAGATGCCGACGCTGTTGCTGATCGGTACGTCCGATACCACGGCCATCGGCAGTGATATCGCCTCCCCGGAGGTCAAGGCGAAACTCGGCCACTACGACGTTCTCGGCAAACAAGTGGCCAAACTGATCCCCCAGTCGACCCTGGTGGAATTCCCCGGCATGGGCCACGCACCACAAATGGAAGAGCCGGCGGAGTTTCACAAGGCGTTGCTTGACTGGCTGAACAAAACCAACCCCGTGCGTTAATGAGGTAAGGCTGATGGCGGTGCAGATTGCGGTGATTGACGATTGGCAGGACGTGGCCCGAAACGTGGTCGACTGGTCCCTGCTGGAGGACATCGGCCAGGTGAGTTTCATCCACGACTACCCGGCCGACAGTGAAAGCCTGGCGCAGCGCCTGGAAGCCTTTGAAGTGATCTGCGTGATGCGCGAACGCACCCGGTTCGATGAGGATCTACTGCGCCGCTTGCCCAACCTCAAGCTGCTGGTGACCGGCGGCATGCGCAACGCTGCGCTCGACTTCAAGGCCGCTGCCGCCCTGGGTATTCAGGTGTGCGGCACCGACAGCTACAAACACGCAGCGCCCGAACTGACCTGGGCCTTGATCATGGCCGCGACCCGCAACCTGGTGGCCGAAGCCAACGCATTGCGCGACGGCAAGTGGCAGCAAGGCCTGGGGGGCGATCTGCATGGCAAGACCCTGGCGATCCTCGGCCTGGGCAGCATCGGTCAGCGAGTGGCACAGTTCGGTCAGGTGTTCGGGATGCGCGTGATTGCCTGGAGCGAAAACCTCACCGCGGAGCGAGCTGCGCAAGTGGGCGTGACTTATGTCAGCAAGCAGGAGCTGTTCGAGCAGGCTGACGTATTGTCGGTGCATCTGGTTCTCAGCGACCGCTCCCGAGGACTGGTGGATGCCGAGGCGTTGGGCTGGATGAAACCCACGGCACTGCTGGTCAATACCGCGCGCGGGCCGATTGTCGATGAGGCTGCGCTGATCAAGGCCTTGCAGAAACGACGCCTGGCGGGTGCGGCGCTGGATGTGTTCGATGTCGAGCCGTTGCCGCCTCATCATCCGTTCCGGACCCTGGAGAATGTACTGGCGACGCCGCATGTGGGGTATGTCAGCCAGCAGAACTACCAGCTGTTCTTTTCACAGATGATTGAAGATATACGGGCCTGGTCCGAAGGTGAGCCGATTCGATTGCTGAACTGACTCCGCGTTTTCGTTCATTCGCGAGCAGGCTCGCTCCCACAATGGATCTTCTCTGGACACAGGTTTAGGGGCCGACAGAGATCCCCTGTGGGAGCGAGCCTGCTCGCGAAGAGGCCAGAACATACACCGCACAACCAAAACCATGCACCGCAATGGTGCAAACAAACTGTTCACCCACGCACACTGATGTGACAGTTCTGCTTCATTTTCATCCGATTTCACAAAAAAACCTGCCCTTCGTCGGTGCGCAAGCCTCGTAATCCGGCACGTCCGTACCTCTTTAAACCGATTGTCGAACAATTTTGCCATCCGGGCTTTACCGCTCTAAGTTCTGGTCTAGGCTCACTTTCGCGGGGCGAAACCGGTCGGTCACAAAGCGGAAAAATAATCGAAACTTTTGCCGTTCGTGGTCGGTCGACTGAAAGGAAGGTGCGTTGCGACTGGTGCAATCCTTGCAATGGCTACTCCACCCAAACTGCTTCAGCGCATTGGGCAGCGCTTGCTCACCGATGTGCAGCGCTTTTGCGCCCGGCCACAGGATGTTTGGCCAATGAAATACCGTTTGCCAGAGCTAAGAATTAGATCAACAACACGGGAGATTCATATGATCAGTGCGGTTTTAGATGTTCAGGGAGAACGTGCTCATCAGCATGTCGGCGAATCGAGCGCCGTAAGTGCTCCCGCTGCCCAGTCGATCAACGTTACCGGCACCAGGACGCTGAGCCCGGTGGCCAAACAGAATCCCAATCGGAAAAAAGTGTTGTTCGTCACATCGGAGATTGCCGACCTGGTGAAAACCGGCGGACTGGGTGACGTTTCCGCCGCCCTCCCACGGGCCATGACCCATCTGCACGACGTGCGGGTGCTGATTCCCGGTTACCCGCAGGTGCTGCACAGCGAAAACCCGATTCACATCATTGGTGAACTGGGCGGGCATGCCGCGCTGCCACCCTGCAAGATCGGGCGCATGGACATGCCCGATGGCCTGGTCATTTACGTGTTGATCTGCCCTGAACTCTACGAGCGCGAAGGTTCTCCCTACGGCGCCAACAATGGCCGCGACTGGCCGGATAACCACATTCGCTTCGCCCGCCTGGGCCTGGCCGCAGCCGATATCGCCGCCAACCTCGCACAAATTCACTGGTGCCCGGACCTGGTGCACGCCCATGACTGGCCCGCCGGTCTGGCGCCCGCCTACATGCACTGGCGCGGGCAGCGCACGCCAACTTTGTTCACCATCCATAACCTGGCTTATCAAGGTGTGACCAGCCTGGGTTCGTGCCCTGAACTGGGCATCCCCCATCACGCGCTGCAACAGGAAGGCATGGAGTTCTACGGCAAGATGTCGTTCCTCAAGGCGGGCATGGCCTATTCCAGCCATATCACCACGGTCAGCGCCACCTACGCCCAGGAGATCACCACCCCGGCGTTCGGCTGCGGTCTCGACGGATTTCTTGCCGCCAAGACCCAGCAAGGCCTGCTCAGCGGCATTCCCAACGGCATCGATGAAAGCTGGGACGCCGCCACCGATACGCACCTGTTCCGTCCCTTCGGCATCGGCGACTGGGAAGGCAAGGCGGTCAATGCCGCCCACGTGCGTCAGTTGTTCGGCCTCGATGACTCCGAAGGCCCGCTGTTTGCCGTGGTGTCGCGACTGGTCTACCAGAAAGGCCTGGATCTGACCGAAGCGGTTTCCGAATACATCGTCAAATCCGGCGGGCAGATCGCGATCATCGGTCGTGGCGAGCCAGAAGAAGAACAAGCCATGCGCGAACTGGCCCTGCGCTTTCCCGGGCAGATCGGTGTACGCATCGGGTTCAACGAAACCGATGCCCGCCGCATGTTTGCCGGCAGCGACTTCCTGTTGATGCCTTCGCGCTATGAACCCTGCGGCCTGAGCCAGATGTATGCCCAGCGTTTCGGCTCGTTGCCGGTGGCGCGCAATACCGGCGGCCTGGCCGACACCATCGAGAACGGCGTGACCGGTTTCCTGTTCGACGAATCCACGGTGGAGAGTTATCAGGAGGCCCTGAGCCGAGCGTTCCATGTGTTTGCCTTCCCCGACCTGCTGAACGCCATGCGCTGCCGGGCCATGACCCAGCCTTTCAACTGGTGCCAGGCGGTCGAACCCTACGCCGAACTCTACGAACAGCTTGTGGCTAAAGCCCTGGGGAAATCGAACAAACAGTAAGAGGCTTTCAAGATGCCGTTACGGACCCTTGAGACCTGGCCCCACGGCGCAATCATGCTGGACGCTGAACACACGCAATTCGCGTTGTGGGCGCCAGATGCGTTCTACGTCAGTGTCGAACTGGAAAATGGACAGTCCTTGCCGTTGCTGCCTCAGGCTGACGGCTGGTTCGTGATCAACACCCGCTGCCCGGCAGGCACGGGTTACCGCTATAGCATCGACGGCGAACTGGAGGTGCCGGACCCGGCCTCCCGCGCCCAGGGCGGGGATATCGACCAGCGCAGCGTGGTGGTCGATCCCCATGCCTACTGTTGGCAACACAGCACCTGGCAGGGCCGTCCGTGGAACGAGGCGGTGATATACGAGTTGCACGTCGGTGCGCTCGGCGGCTTCCAGGCCGTCGAGCAGCATCTGGCGCGCCTGGTTGAACTGGGGATCACCGCGATCGAACTGATGCCCGTGGCGCAATTTCCCGGCGAACGCAACTGGGGCTACGACGGGGTCCTGCCCTACGCGCCCCAGGCATCCTACGGCTCGCCCGAACAACTCAAGCATCTCATCGACACCGCCCATGGACACGGCCTGGCGGTGATTCTCGACGTGGTCTACAACCACTTCGGCCCGGACGGCAACTACCTGCACCGCTACGCCAAAGGCTTCTTCAATGAAGACAAACACACACCTTGGGGAGCGGCCATCGACTTCCGCCGACGCGAGGTGCGCGACTTCTTCATCGACAACGCCTTGATGTGGTTGCTGGAGTATCGCTTTGACGGCTTGCGCCTGGATGCCGTGCATGCCATCGAAGACCCGGACTTTCTTAAGGAACTGGCGCAACGGGTACGCCAGCAGGTCGACCCGCCGCGTCACGTCTGGCTGATGCTGGAAAACGAACACAATCAGGCCAGCCTGCTGGAGCAAGGTTACGACGCGCAGTGGAATGACGATGGCCATAACGCCCTGCACGTACTGTTGACCGGTGAAACCGACGCCTACTACGCCGACTATGCGCATAACCCCACCGAACAACTGGCCCGCTGCCTGAGCCAGGGTTTCGTGTTTCAAGGTCATATCAATCGCCATGGCAAACCCCGTGGAGAACCCAGCGGGCATTTGCCGCCCAGCGCCTTCATTCTGTTTTTGCAGAACCACGACCAGATCGGCAACCGCGCCTTTGGAGAGCGCCTGCATCAATTGGCCCATCCCGATGCCTTGAAAGCCGCCACCGCGCTGTTACTGCTGTCGCCGATGATTCCGCTGCTGTTCATGGGCGACGAGTTTGCCGCCGAGCAGCCGTTCCTGTTTTTCACCAGCCACCATGGCGAGCTGGCCCGGCTGGTGCGCGAAGGACGGCGCAACGAGTTTGCCGCATTCAGTGCATTTGCCGATCCACACAAACGCGAACAGATTCCCGATCCAAACGCACCAGAAACCTTCGAAGCGTCCCGGCCTTCGCTGAGCGCCGGCGGCGCTTCGGCCATTCACGATCTGTATCGCCGGCTCTTGCAGATTCGCCATCAGCAGATCATCCCGCGCCTGCCGGGCGCCCAGGCATTGGGTGCCGAAAGGCTGGCCGACGGCGCGGTCTCGGCACGCTGGTTGCTGGGTGACGGCAGTCTGTTGCGCATTGACCTGAACCTCGGCAACACGCCGGTGGTCCACACCCCACAGGCCGATGCGGTGCTGTTGTTCGAGCATCCTCCAAACGCCTTCGGCCTGTTGGACCAGGGCACGCTTGCCCCGTATTGCGCGCTAGTCACCCTCAAGGCCGCAGCCCCTTTGCTACCCCCGGATGGAGAGCCTCAATGAGCGATGCGCAGCTTGAAATACTGGCGGGCCATGCCGGTCTGGCAGTGGACTGGATCGACGCCAATGGTCGCCCGCAAAAAGTCGCCCCTTCGGTGTTGCGAAATGTCCTGACCGGGCTCGGCCACCCGGCCGGCAGCGCACAGGAAATCGACGCCAGCCTGCTCGAATTGCAAGAGGTGCAACAGACCCGTCACCTGCCGCCGTTGCTCACCGCCGACGCCGGTGTCGGGCTCAGCCTGGCGCATTACTTCGAACCGCAAACGCCGTGCGAGATTCACCTCGAAGACGGTTCGGTACTCACCCTCAAACTGGACGCCGAGGCGACGCTGCCCGGGTTGATTCCGGTCGGTTACCAGCAGGTCAGCATCGAAGGGCAAACCTTCACCCTGGCCGTGGCGCCTGAGCGCTGCTACAGCGTGGGCGATGCCGTTGAGAACCCGACGCCTCGCGCCTGGGGCCTGAGCGCGCAGCTGTACGCTTTGCGCCGCGCCGGCGATGGCGGGTTCGGCGATACCCAGGCCCTGGAAGACCTGGCCAGGGTCGCGGGTGAACGTGGTGCCGAAGCGCTGGCGATCAGTCCGCTGCACGCCATGTTCGCCAGCGACGGCCAACGCTACAGCCCCTATTCGCCGTCCAGTCGCTTGTTCCTCAACAGCCTGTACTGCGCGCCCGGCGCAATCCTTGGCGAACGTGCATTACGCGCCGCCATCGACGCCACCGGCCTGGCTGACGAATTGCGGCATCTGGAAAACCTGCCGCTGATCGACTGGCCGGCCGCCGCCGAAGCCAAGCATCGGCTGTTGGAAGCGCTGTATGACGGCTTCGTCCAGGGTGAACACCCGTTGCACGCCGACTTCAGCAGCTTCCGCCACGCCGGAGGCGAAGCCCTGGAAAACCACTGCCGGTTCGAAGCCATTCAAGAGGCGCGCGCCGCCAAGGGCGAAGACCTTGACTGGCGGCACTGGCCCGAACAATGGCGTAACCCGCGCAGTATGGCCCTGGCCGAATTCGCCGAAGAAAATGCCGGACGCATCGGCTTCTTCGCGTTCTGCCAGTGGCTGATCAGCCGTTGCCTGGAACGCGCACAAGCCGCTGCACGCAGCGGCGGCATGAGCATCGGCCTGATTGCCGACCTGGCCGTCGGTGCCGACGGCGGCGGTAGTCAGGCCTGGAGCCGTCAGGACGAACTGCTCGCGTCCCTCACCGTCGGCGCGCCACCGGACATTCTCAACCGCAGCGGCCAGGGCTGGGGGATTTCCGCATTTTCCCCCGAAGGCCTGGTGCGCAACGGTTTTCGCGCCTTCATCGAAATGCTGCGCGCCAATTTTGCACACGCCGGTGGCCTGCGCATCGATCACGTCATGGGACTGCAACGCTTGTGGGTGATCCCCAATGGTGCACCGCCCGCCGATGGCGCTTACCTCTATTACCCGGTGGACGACCTGCTGCGCCTGCTGACCCTCGAGTCCCATCGCCACCAGGCCATCGTGCTCGGTGAAGACCTCGGCACCGTGCCGGACGGCCTGCGGGAAAAACTCATCGCCCGTTCGATGCTCGGCATGCGGGTGTTGTTGTTCGAGCAGGACAACACCCACTTCAAGCCGATCCTCGACTGGCCGGACAACGCCCTGGCGACCACCAGCACCCATGATTTGCCGACCCTCAATGGCTGGTGGCATGGCCGTGATATCGACTGGAATGCCCGCTTGGGCCTGATCGACGCCAACACTGAAATCGAGTGGCGCCACCACCGTGAACGGGAACGCGAAGGCCTGCGCCGCACATTGAGCCAGGACCCGCAGAACTTCCGCGAAGAATCCCATGAGACCGACCAGGTGCTTGACGCCAGCGTGCGTTTCCTTGGCCATACCCGCGCGCCGCTGGTGTTGCTGCCGCTGGAAGATGCCCTGGGTATCGAACAACAGGCCAACCTGCCCGGGACCATCGATACCCACCCCAATTGGTCGCGACGCTTGCCGGGATATAGCGAAACCCTGCTCGATGAACCCGACGCGGCCCGACGCCTGGAACTGCTTGCTTGCGCAAGGCTTCAGGCGGCCGAGCGTGACCAATGACCGAAAAGCCAATGCAACCGCTGCGAGCCACCCTGCGCCTGCAGTTCCATAAAGGTTTTACCCTCGATGATGCGGTTCCACTGGTGCCGTACTTCGCCCGCCTCGGCATCAGTCACGTGTATGCCTCGCCGCTGCTGAGTGCCCGTGCCGGCTCCATGCATGGCTACGACGTGGTCGATCCGACCACGGTCAACCCGGAATTGGGTGGCGAAGCGGCGTTGCACCGCCTGGTCAGTGCATTGCGCAGCCAGAACATGGGGCTGGTCCTCGATATCGTTTCCAACCACATGGCCGTCGGCGGCAGCGACAACCCCTGGTGGCTGGACCTGCTCGAATGGGGGCGACTGAGCCCCTATGGCGAATTCTTCGACATACAGTGGCATTCACCCGACCCGTTGATGGAAGGCCAACTGCTGTTGCCATTTCTGGGCAGCGACTACGGCATCGCACTGCAGGATGGCACCTTACCCCTGCGTTTCGATGCGCTGCGCGGCGCCTTTCACGTCGAGCATTACGACCATCACTTCCCGATCTGCCCCAGCCATTACGGCGAACTGCTCAAGACCGATGCCGAACCACTCAAGTCACTGGCCGACCGTTTCAGCACGCTGAGCTATCAGACGGATGCGCACAGTCTGGCGATGCCCCTGAAAGACGAACTGCGCGAACTGGCCAGCGATCCGCAAATACGCCAGGCCATCGAACACAATCTGAAAAGTTACGACTCACTGACCCCTGAAGGCTTGCAAAACCTGCACAGTCTGCTGGAACGCCAGAGCTATCGTCTCGCCAGTTGGCGCACCGCCGCGGACGACATCAACTGGCGGCGTTTTTTCGATATCAACGAACTGGGTGGGCTGCGGGTGGAACGCCCGGCGGTGTTCGAGGCAACCCACGCGAAGATCTTCCAGTTGGTGGCACACGGCCTGATCGATGGCCTGCGCATCGACCACATCGACGGCCTCGCCGACCCTCGGGGTTACTGCCGCAAATTGCGACGGCGGGTCGACCGCCTGGCACCGGGCCGGCACCTGCCGATCTATGTCGAGAAGATCCTCGGCGAAGGTGAAACCCTGCACCGCGACTGGTCGGTGGACGGCACCACCGGCTACGAATTCATGAACCAGTTGTCGCTGCTGCAACACGCTCCCGAGGGCGAAAAAACCCTGGGTGAACTCTGGCAGCGCTACAGCGAGCGTCCGGCCGATTTCAGCCAGGAAGCGCAATTGGCGCGCCAGCAGATCCTCAACGGTTCTTTGGCCGGGGATTTTGAAAGCGTCGCCCAGGCCCTGCTCCAAGTGGCCCGGGAAGACCTGATGACCCGCGACCTGACCCTTGGCGCGATCCGTCGCGCGTTGCAGGCGCTGATCGTGCATTTTCCGGTGTACCGCACCTACATCAGCCCCCTCGGCCGTTCGATCCAGGACGAAGCGTTTTTCCAGCATGCCATGGACGGTGCGCGGCAAACCCTCAGCGAGGCGGATTGGCCGGTGCTCGACTGCCTGGCCGGCTGGCTGGGTGGCGAGCCCTGGCGCAAACGCCCGGCAGGACGGGTGCGCAAGCGGCTCAAGCATGCCTGCGTGCGCTTTCAGCAGCTGACTTCACCGGCGGCGGCCAAAGCGGTGGAAGACACCGCGTTCTATCGCTCGGCCGTGCAGCTGTCGCGTAATGACGTCGGATTCAGCACCGAACAGTTCAGTGCACCGATCGCCGACTTTCACACCGCGTGCGCCCAACGCCTGGCCGAGTTCCCGGACAACCTGCTGGCCACCGCCACCCACGATCACAAACGTGGCGAAGACACCCGCGCGCGCCTGGCGGTTTTGAGCGAACGCAGCAGCTGGTACGCCGACCAGATCGGCCTGTGGCGTGCCCTCGCCCGGCCCCTGCGCTTTGATGATCAATCGCCATCTCCGGCCGACGAGTTGATCCTGTATCAAGCGATCCTCGGCAGCTGGCCGCTGGATTTGCGCAGCGATGATCAGCCCGCGCTGGAGGACTACGCCAAGCGACTTTGGCAGTGGCAACGCAAAGCCCTGCGCGAAGCCAAGTTGCAAAGTAGCTGGAGCGCGCCAAACGACCCCTACGAACAAGCGACCCAGGCGTTTGTCCAGGGCCTGCTGCTGACACCGGAAGGCGAGCTGCTGCGCTCGGCCCTGGGCAAAGCCGCGCAAGCCATCGCCGTCCCCGGCGCACTCAACGGTTTGGCGCAAACCTTGCTGCGCATGACCGTGCCAGGGGTGCCGGACCTCTATCAGGGCAATGACTTCTGGGACTTTTCCCTGGTCGATCCGGACAACCGCCGGCCGGTGGATTACCCCAGCCGCCAACAGGCCTTGCAGCAATCGGTGGAGCTTGCTGATCTGCTGGCGAACTGGCGTGACGGGCGCATCAAGCAGACCTTGATTGCGCACACATTGAGCCTGCGCGCCGAGTACCCGGAACTGTTTCGACGGGGCACTTACCAGCCGCTCGAAGTACTCGGCAGCCAGGCGCATCGGGTACTGGGATTTGTTCGAGAACATGAAGGGAAACGGGCCATCGTGATCGTGCCGATCCGCTGCGCGTCGCTGCTGGAAAACAGTGCCGAACCGAAGGTGAGCGCGCTGCAATGGGGCGATACGCGGGTCCATTTGCCGTTTGCGACCGCCGAGGAAAATCTCAAGGGACTTTTTTCGAGCGTCGCAGTCACAAAACACAGGGAGCTGACGATCAGCGCCGCGCTGGGGGATTTCCCGGTCAATCTCATTATTCAAACTACCCACACTTGAGTTGAGTCAGGAGCATTGCGATGAGTACCGACGATAAACGCATCCGCGAGTTTGCCTATCAGATCTGGGAGTCGGAAGGTAAACCCGAGGGCCAGGAAGCCCGGCATTGGGAGATGGCGCGCAAACTGGCCGAAGCCGAAGCCCTGGCGCCGAAAAAATCACCCAAGGCCGCAGGGAGCAAAACGGCGGCCAGCAAGCCTGCTGCCGGCAAATCGCTCAATGGCAAGGCTGAGCCAAAAACCAAAGCCAAGGCCAAACCTGCCGCTGCCTCCAAGGTGATTCCACCGGGCGAGAAAGCCGCAGAAAAAAAGCCTCGCGCCGCGCGTAAACCGCCTGCGGTCTGACCCGTCGCGTTGGTCCTTAATGACCTTGTGGCGAGTCTTCTCGCCACCACGCAGGCGCTCGTCGGGCATATACCCCCTGTGGGAGCGAGCCTGCTCGCGAAGACGGAGTCACAGCCAACATTGGTGTCGACTGACACGACGCTTTCGCGAGCAAGCTCGCTCCCACATTTTGACTGCGCCGTTGTATCCCCTTTGCAGGAGCACTTATGACCCGTCCAAAGAAAGACACGCCGACACCTCAAGAGCCATCGCGCATCCGAGAAGGCCTGCCCTTTCCATTGGGTGCGACCTGGGACGGTCTTGGGGTCAATTTCGCCCTGTTTTCCGCCAATGCCACCCGTGTCGAACTGTGCATCTTCGACGATGCCGGGGAAGTGGAGCTTGAACGCATCGAACTGCCGGAATACACCGACGAGATCTACCACGGCTATTTGCCCGATGCCCATCCGGGGCTGATCTACGGCTACCGCGTGTACGGCCCGTACGACCCGGCCAACGGTCATCGCTTCAATCCCAATAAGCTGCTGATCGATCCCTACGCCAAACAACTGGTGGGTAAGCTGAAATGGTCCGAGGCACTGTTCGGCTACACCATCGGCCACCCCGACGCCGACCTCAGTTTCGACGAACGCGACAGTGCACCCTTCGTGCCCAAATGCAAAGTCATCGACCCGGCACACACCTGGGGCCACGACCACCGGGTCAGCGTGCCGTGGGACAAGACGATCATTTATGAGACCCACGTGCGCGGCATCAGCATGCGTCACCCTTCCGTCCCCGAGAACGTGCGCGGCACTTTCGCCGGATTGATGGTCGACGACGTGCTCGAACACATCCGCAAGCTCGGCGTGTCCACCGTGGAGTTGCTGCCGATCCATGCCTTCGTCAATGACCAGCACCTGCTGCACAAAGGCATGACCAATTACTGGGGTTACAACAGCATCGCCTTTTTCGCCCCCGACCCGCGCTACCTGGCCAGCGGCAAGATTGCCGAGTTCAAGGAAATGGTCGCGCACCTGCACGAAGCCAACCTGGAAGTGATCCTCGACGTGGTCTACAACCACACCGCCGAGGGTAATGAGCAAGGTCCCACCCTGTCCATGCGCGGCATCGACAACGCCTCCTACTATCGCCTGATGCCCGATGACAAGCGCTTCTATATCAACGATTCCGGCACCGGCAATACTTTGGACCTGAGCCACCCCTGCGTGCTGCAAATGGTCACCGACTCCCTGCGCTATTGGGCCTCGGAAATGCACGTGGACGGATTCCGTTTCGATCTGGCGACCATCCTGGGGCGTTATCACGATGGCTTCGACGAGCGCCACAGTTTCCTTGTGGCCTGCCGCCAGGACCCGGTGCTGCGTCAAGTCAAGCTGATCGCCGAACCCTGGGACTGCGGCCCCGGTGGCTATCAAGTCGGCAAATTTCCGCCCGGCTGGGTGGAATGGAACGACAAGTTCCGCGACACCGTGCGCGCCTTCTGGAAAGGCGACGACGGGCAACTGGCGGACTTTGCCAGCCGCATGACCGCTTCGGGCGAGATGTTCAATCAGCGTGGTCGACGCCCCTATTCCTCGGTGAACTTCATCACCGCCCATGACGGCTTCACCCTCAACGACCTGGTGTCATACAACGATAAACACAACGAAGCCAACGACGAAAACAACCAGGACGGCAGCAACAACAACCTGTCATGGAACCACGGCGTCGAAGGTCCTACCGACGACCCGGAAATCAACGAGTTGCGGCTGCGGCAGATGCGCAACTTCTTCGCCACCCTGTTGCTGGCTCAGGGCACGCCGATGCTGGTGGCCGGCGATGAATTCGCCCGCACCCAGGACGGCAACAACAATGCCTATTGCCAGGACAGCGAGATCGGCTGGGTCAACTGGGACCTCAGTGAAGACGGCAAGGCCCTGCTCAAGTTCGTCAAACGCCTGATCAAGTTGCGCCTGGCCTACCCGATCCTGCGCCGCGGGCGCTTCCTGGTGGGCAATTACAACGAGGACATCGGCGTCAAGGACGTCACCTGGCTGGCCGCGGACGGCAGCGAGATGACCACCGAGCATTGGCACGATGCGCACAATCGCTGCCTGGGCATGCTGCTCGACGGCCGCGCCCAGGAAACCGGCATCCGCCGCAAGGGTGCCGACGCCACGCTGTTGCTGGTGGTCAATGCTTACCACGACATCGTCAACTTCCTGCTGCCGGAAGTGCCCGACGGCGGTTTCTGGACCTGCATGATCGACACCAATCAACCGTCGATCCGCGGTCAGGAGCGCTTCGAGTTCGGCCACGAATACTCGGTCACGGGCCGTTCGTTACTGCTGTTCGAATTGCAGCATGAGGAAGAGGAGTGAGCTGAGTTGAGTTAAAACCTGTGGCGAGGGAGCTCGCTCCCGTTTGAGTGCGTAGCACTCACAAAAATCGCAATGGTTGTCAGATTTTTGGGGTCGCTGCGCAGCCCAACGTCGGAACGCCGCCCGGAGCCAGCTCGCTCGCCACAGGAATAGGGAAGACTCGAAACAATCCGGACAGAAAAACGTACCGTCTGGAACATCGAGGCGACGAATAGCGCTACATGAGCAATACTCTGCTCGCGGCGATTCCAGGGTTCGGAACGCGGCCAATTGCTATCAACGAGAACAAGGACGTAGCCATGAAACCGCTCTCTCTCCTCGAAAACAGCCAGTCGGCACAGATCTGGAACAGTGCCCCGCAACTGGACAACATCCCGGTCATCAACACGCAAACCCTGGTCCCGCCCGGCGCCCGCGCCGTGGTGATTGCCCCGCATCCCGGCGATGAAGTGGTGACCTGCGGCGGCCTGCTGCAGCTGCTCAGCAGCATGGGCCATCCGCTGCAATTGATTTCGATCACTGACGGCAGCGCGAGCCACCCGGGGTCGCAGCAGTGGTCGGAGAAACGCCTCAGCGTGTTCCGCGCCCAGGAAAGCGTCGAAGCCTTGCGCCGGCTCGGGTTGCCGATGCACAGCCTGAAGTGGATTCGCGGCGGCTTCACCGACAACGCCCTGGCCGAGCATGAACAGCAATTGACGCGGTTCATTGCACGCTATCTACGGCCCGGCGATGTGGTGTTCAGCACCTGGTCCGAAGACGGCAACAGCGATCACGACGCCGTCGGCCGTGCCAGCGCCAACGCCGCCGCCATCGCCGGCGCCGACTTCAATGAAGTACCGGTCTGGGCCTGGCACTGGCCGACGCGCGATCATGGCCTGATCCCCTGGCACCGCGCGCGCAAGGTACGCCTGGACACCTGGACCGTGGCGCGCAAAAGCCATGCGACCCATGCCTACGCCAGTCAGCTGGACGGCGAGCCGGCCATCGGCATCGCCCCGCTGTTGCCACGGATACTGCTGGAGCGGATGCGGCTACCTTATGAAATCGTCTTCGTCTGAACGGTGGGAGCGAGCCTGCTCGCGAAAGCGCTGGGTCATTCGCCATCGATGTTGGATGTGAGGGACTCTTCGCGAGCAGGCTCGCTCCCACAGGGCATATTTGTTGAATTTGATTTTGTGCACGACACAAAACCAGTGTGGGAGCGAGCCTGCTCGCGAAGACGACGGCACATCCAACACCGATGCTGACTGACCCAGCGCTTTGGCGAGCAGGCTCCCACATTTAATCGATGCGGCGCCGAAATCATCCAGACTGAACTGCCCGCCTCCACATCAGTCGCATGCATAAGCCAGCTTCGATTCAGAGGAGTGAAAGTGACCAGTACCTCCAAGCCGCAGACGGTCGAGTCAGCGACGTTGAACCAAACGCCGGCCATTCATCGATTGCGTGTGCTGACCGTCAACACCCACAAGGGCTTCACCGCCCTCAACCGGCGTTTCATCCTGCCGGAATTGCGCGAAGCGGTGCGCAGCACCTCGGCGGATCTGGTGTTTTTGCAAGAAGTGGTGGGCGAACACGATCGTCACTCCTCGCGTTACAACGATTGGCCTTCGACTTCGCAATACGAGTTCCTGGCGGACAGCATGTGGAGCGACTTCGCCTACGGCCGCAATGCGGTCTACCCGGACGGTCACCACGGCAACGCGTTGCTGTCCAAATACCCGATCCGCGAATACCGCAACCTCGATGTTTCCATCACCGGCCCCGAACGACGCGGGCTGCTGCATTGCGTCCTGGACGTACCGGGTCACGCCGAAGTCCATGCGATCTGTGTGCATCTGAGCCTACTGGAAAGCCATCGCCAACTTCAATTGCAGTTGCTCTGCCAACTGCTCGAATCCCTGCCCGACCACGCACCGGTGATCATCGCCGGCGACTTCAACGACTGGCAACTGCAAGGCAACGCCGCCCTCGCCCGTGGCGACTACCTGCACGAAGCCTTCGAACGCCACCACGGTCGCCCGGCGAAAACCTACCCGGCGCGGTTTCCGCTGCTGCGCCTGGATCGCATTTACCTGCGCAATGCCAGTAGCCATGAACCGCAGATCCTCGGGACTAAACCCTGGACGCACCTGTCTGATCATTTGCCATTGGCCGTGGAAGTACGCCTGTGAACCCGTGCCCG
The DNA here is from genome assembly GCF_054071155.1 of Pseudomonas sp. SDO5532_S415. Classification (NCBI taxonomy): domain Bacteria; kingdom Pseudomonadati; phylum Pseudomonadota; class Gammaproteobacteria; order Pseudomonadales; family Pseudomonadaceae; genus Pseudomonas; species Pseudomonas sp. SDO5532_S415. The sequence goes on from NZ_JBSVWS010000008.1 coordinate 77,566, forward strand.
TCATGTCGAAAAACATCAAGAACCGTCAACTGAATCGTTAAACCTGTTACTTCTGACAGTAGCGACGCCAAAAAACTATTGCTACGTTGCACACGTCCGTATTACCTGAGCGCACGGACATGCGACTTACAGTAGCCGTCGTTGCTGAAGTTTTTTGATTACGGGTCATTGCTGTCCCGATGCCGTCTCGCAACTCGCGCTGCCGAGGGTGTCTGAAGCCTTGCCATTTTTGACAAGTGGCAACTCAGTCGCCGAATCCCAAGCGGAGACGAGCATGAATTTTTCCAGCCATCTGCCCAAGTACCGTTACAGCGCCTGCGCCGTTTCAATCTGGCTGTGCATCGGTTGGCCGCAACCGGTACAAGCGGCCTGTACCCTCACACCCACCGCCGGTAATGACAATCATGTCTGTGACAGCGGTAGCAGTGGACCGCTGACTGATTTGGCGGGCAATAACAAACTCAGCTTGCCCACCAATGGCACCGGCACGATCAATGGCAACGTGGTGTTTGGAGGCGGTAATGACGAGGTCTACATGAATTCCGGGCGCATTGTCGGGGCGCTCGATCAAAGTGACGGGGCTGACAAGCTGATCATTCGTGCCGGGGAAATTACCGGGCCTGTCCAACAGGGTAAGGGCGTCGATGACTTCATCATGAACGGTGGGACGATTCAGTCCCTGGCCCAAGGCGACAGCCGCGACTTCTTCCTGATGACCGAGGGCTGGATCAAGACAGCTTTCGAAGACGGCGACACCGCCAAAATGACCGGGGGCAGAATCGGTCGGGTTGACATGAAACTCGACAACAATCTGTTCGACATATCCGGCGGTGATGTCGATGGTAACGTTGTGACCGGTTTCGGCACCGACACCATCATCGTGTCCGGCGGCAAGATCGGCGGCAACATCAGCGTCAGCGGCGGCAACGACAGCATCACGGTGACCGGAGGCGAGGTCGTCGGCGAGATCCGTACCAGCGTCGGCAACGACACCTTCCTTTGGGAAAAAGGAGGCATTCTGCACTCGGCAATCCTGATGGAAGGCGGCGATGACACGGCGACCCTGCGCAATCTCGACGAAAGTATCCTCGCCCAGACTCAGAGACTCAACGGTGGCGATGACAACGATGTGTTGAACCTCGATCAGACCACCACTTCAGGGGCCGCCCGTTACTCCAATTGGGAAACGGCCAATCTGAAAAACGGCGCCCGGTTCGACCTCGATGGCAACCTTGTGCTGGGTGACCGCGCCAGCGGCACGGGTGTGTTCAATGTCGATAGCAGCAGTACCGTGACATCGACTCAAGGCAGCATCATGCCCTTCACCGCCGGCCAGCGCGTCATGCTGAACAACGCCGGGACCATCGACCTGAGCAGCGGCAATACCCGCACCAACGACACGCTGACAGTCCATGGCGACTACGTGGGCAAAGACGGACAGCTGTTTGTGCAAACCGAACTGGGCGGTGATGGTTCACCCAGTGACAAGCTGGTGGTCATCGACGGGACATTGACCCGTACCACTTCGATCAGCGTCAGCAATGTGGGTGGCAGCGGCGCGCAAACCCAGCAGAACGGCATTATGGTGGTCGATGCCCAAGGCACGGCAATCAGCAACAACGACGCCTTTACGCTCAAGGCTCCGGTGGAGGCAGGCGCCTTCCAGTACGCCTTGTACAAAGGCGGCATCACCCCCGGCAGCGAAAACCGCTGGTACCTGCGCTCTGCGGTCGTGGCCGCCCCGCTGGTCTCGGTCCCCAACCCCGATCCAACCTTGCCGCCGATTCTGGTGCCTCTGGTCGCGGCACCGGTGGCCGCTCCCGGCAGCCCGTCATTGCCAACGCCCCCACCCGGTGCTGCGCCAATTCCGTTGTACCGCCCGGAAGTGCCCGTCTGGTCGGTATTGCCACCCGCCGCCGCGAAACTGGCCCTGACGGCCCTCGGCACTTTCCATGATCGCCAGGGCGATCAACGCCTGCTGACAGAAACCGGTTCATTGGGTGCGGGCTGGGGCCGGGTCTACGGCAAGGACTTCGATCAGACCTGGGCCGGCACCGTTACGCCACGGTTCGACGGCTCGATAAAAGGGTATCTGGTGGGCAATGATTTATACAGCTCACAAACTTCCGGTGGGCAAACCCAGCGAACAGGTTTATTCGTCGGCGACAGCCGATTAAACGGTGATGTCGATGGATTCAATCAGGGTTATCAAAATAAACGTGCCGGCAAAGTGGAACTTGAAGGCAAAAACCTCGGCCTGTACTGGACCCTGATAGATCCCATGAGTTGGTACGTCGATCTGGTAGCGATGTACACCTGGCTCGACGGTGAGAGCCGCTCCGACCGAGGCCTCAAACTCGACAACAAGGGGCATGCCCTCACACTTTCAGCAGAGGCCGGTTATCCAATTGCAATTACCGACAACTGGGACATCGAGCCACAAGCGCAAATCATCCACCAGAAGGTCACGCTCGACAGCCAGGACGACGGCATTTCCCGAGTGTCTTTCGATTCGGACCCGGCCTGGACCGGGCGAATCGGCGCGCGACTCAAGGGTCGTTACAACGCCGGCGGCCTGCCGCTGCAACCCTGGCTGCGTGCTAATCTGTGGCGCAGCTTATCCGCCACCGACACGGTCACTTTTGCCGGTGTCACCGATATCGACACCCAGCAAAAATCTTCCTGGGCCGAACTGGGCATTGGCGCCGACCTGACGCTCGCCAAAAACATCAGCGTTTACGCCAATGTCGGTTACAGCAGCAATTTAGACAGCAATCAGCAGCGTGGAACGGCCGCGACTGTGGGTGTAAGGATCAGTTGGTAATACCGAGCAACCGCTCTAGCCCGCACCTTTTTTTGACGTTTCCACCATTAAACAAGAACTTAGGGATGCGCCGTAAATCAGTCACTTATAAGACCTGAAATACCCATACCACTTATCGGCCATTTTCTTGACGCAGTGGCTGGGGTCTTCTTGACTTCACCGTACTACCCCCGGAAACACTATCAGGGGCAAGCCCCCAAGACACCCGAGAACACGGGCGGCCCCCGGCTTGCCTCCTTACATTCGGTCGCCCCTCGCTCGGGGTAGGAGAGACGCCAAGGCATGTACGGCACGCGATTGCAAGGTAGCCCGCCATGAAAACCTCACTCACCCAACAAGAGATCAAAATCACTTTTTGCACTGTCTCGAGTTCACTCCTGCTGTGCTCCTCCATGGAAGTGCAGGCCTCACCGGCCGAGCAAGAAACAACCCCCTGGTACCGCCAGGACATCCCGGTGCTCACCCTGCCCGCTCTCGCCACCCCGTACCCCGGCCGATTCAGCCCTGCCCCCGACCTGCGAAGTAGCCACTTCACCACCGAAGACGCGACACCCTACGCCTGGGATCAGATTTATGGACAACCCTCCCGCCAGGCACAAACCGACGCCCTGACCCAGGGATTCACCAATGCCGGCTCCGGCGATCTCAAAGGCCCGGCGATCCTGACCCTGCACAGCAACAGCGGCCACACCCAACGGGTCGGGCTGATTGGCGGCACCAGCCAGATTCAAGGCAACAGCCATGGCCTGCTGACCAACCGCGGCCAGTCCGACCCGCACACCGACACCCTGAACCTGCAAGGCGAAAGCCTCGGCGCCTATTACAGCCTGACCGGCCCGCAAGGCTGGCACGTCGACCTGTCGGCCAGCGGTGGCCGCGTCAACGGCTTCAGTCGCAACGAACAAGGCGTCCGCCAGGCCGCCGAAGGCAGCGCGGTGACGCTGTCGGTGGAAGGTGGCTTCCCGATCGGCATCAGCGAAAACTGGGTGGTCGAACCCCAGGCGCAATTGATCAACCAGCGGATCACCCTGGATACGCCCTATGCGGGGTCAGGCAACGCCTCCTCCAGCGACCTGACGTCGTGGAGCGGCCGGGTCGGCGCCAAATTGAAAGGTAGTTACGACATCAATGGCCTGGGCGTCGAACCCTATGTGCGGACCAATTTGTGGCACACCGTGTACACCGGTAATACCGTGACCCTCGATCAGGTCGACAAGATCAGCAGCAGCCGATATTCCTCGACGGTCGAAGTCGGCCTGGGCCTGGTCGCCCGGGTGACGCCAGCCGTCAGCCTGTATGTCAGTGCCGATTACAGCAGTGATGTGGACGACAATGACTTGAACGGGGTGATTGGCAGCCTGGGGGTACGGATGCGGTGGTGAATTAAAACCTCAAGAGTTGTGTTGTCTGGTATGACGCTTTCGCGAGCAGGCTCGCTCCCACAGGTTTCACGGTGATCC